>NZ_ALNN01000014.1:0-70465 GCF_000293175.1 Capnocytophaga sp. CM59 | reverse complement strand
GCTGGGATTACATTGCTTGGACTGTCTGCTGACCAAGCAGCATCTGTCTTCTTCTTATATTGGTACTGAAGCGTGCCTCCATTGCCTGTTGTTACCCATGTATGAGAAACTTCCAAATCTCCTATACCTGTACCAGGGTTACAGTTCGCTGTATAAGCTACATCTATAGAAGCAAGCTTATTGCGTTCCTTCATCTCAAAGATATAGCTGACACCATCATTACAGCCATTGTCATCCACTATAGTGATCTTGTACTTACCTGCTGAGAAAGTGTATCGGTATACTCCCTGACTATCCGGTGTAACTGCTTCTTCATTATTATTGCCCAAATTCTTTACCTTAATGGTATACTTGAGGATAGAAGGATTAGGCTGCTTACCTCCTGTGATATTGAAGAGCCCATTAAGCGTTGAATTGTTCTGCCCAAATATCACAAGACGTTCCCTATCCACTCCACAGTTCAAGTAAGCCTCCGTCCTGTTAGGTGTTACCACCATCGCAGGATTACGCTTGATCTCAAAGTCTTTAGTTACCACGCAGGCCTGATTGTCTGCATATTTAGCCTGACGTGTATCAGTAATGACTAAGGTATACAAGCCTGGTGCTATGCCAGTTACTGTTAAGAGTGAAGTAGTGTTTTCGGTAGTTGTAGAACCATACACTATGTTGTTGGTACCGCGTGTTACCACATACCACTTATACTTAGTTCCATAGTTAGCCACTGTCGCATCTATTCTACCGTCATTAAGACCATTACATGTTTCTTCTGTTTCGGTAAGAGCTGAGATTTTAAGTTTCTTACGATCAGAAGCATCTACCTGTACAGTTACATCACTATACTTGTTATCACACGCCTTTGGAATGTAATATACCTCTATATCATCCAAGGCAAAGTCGTTACCCCAACCATGAGGTGCTGCTCCATTGGAGCGGAATTCTATGGTAAAGCTGGTGTGAGAACCTGTATTAATCACACCTGACATCTTACGCCAGTTATCCACACCTGCTCCACAAGTAGAGTTAGGTATCTCTCCTGTATCGGAAGTACCTATTACGTTTCCACCATTATCTACCAATCGTACACGTATGTTAGGCTTAATAGCATCTAAACCTGAGGTATAATTCAAAAGTTTCATATCCTCACGGAATAAGTTGGCTATATAGAACTCATATCGGATATCGGAGTTGGCAGGGATATCTGCTACTTGTCTCTTATAGAAGAGGTCTCCGTCAGGGGTTACTGTTTTTGCATTACAAGCAAAGTAACGTCCGTCAGGGTCTGTTCCATTAGAAGTATGGTCAGGCAATGTTACCCAACGATTTCTATCACTACAATTTCTTGTTACATTTATTACATTGGTATTAGTACTATAATAATCCGCATTATATATAGCATAGTAACCTTCTTTTATTTCTGCACCAGTAGCACCTACTTCACATGCATAAGAGGTCATACCTGCTGGCAAACAAGCGTTCTTACCTGAACCAAAATCTTCTCTAAAGATAAGCATAGAGCTCGGTGGGCGTGATTCCTTATAGAACACTCTAGCCGTCTGAGGCCCTCCTGTTGCAATAGTAGGGAAATCTATTTTCTCAATACGTCCTTCTGTAAAGTCTGTTGCATAATTTGTTGGCAACGAAGGTGTCGTAGGGGTATAAAGTCTTGTATAACTATAGTCATTTCTATTGGTAGCTATCTGCAAGCGTGCTCTACCATCACAGTCATAGGTCAAGGTTGGAGTAAGGTTTGGTGCTGCAATAGGTACTTGCACTTGTATATCTTTTGTCCAAGTACAAAAACGGCCATGTGCATCAGGATCATTCTTAACAGTAATGGTATAGGTACCAGGCGCTAATCCTGAGAACACCTTACTGGTGCCAAAGTTCACCCCGTCTATACTATACTTATAGGTATTGGTAGTTCCTCCTGATTCATTAAAGACACGGATTTCAGCTGCATTGGCGGGATTATCACAAGCCAATACAGTAACTGCGGCAAAAGCCTTAAGAGGACCTGAACCTTCTGTGATTTCTACTTCTTGGTCATCAAAGTCAGGTCCAGTGAGATATTCTAACTGACCACTAGCATTAAGTGTCTGGTAGGACTCAGCTGGATAAGAACAAGTAATACCACCTCTTGTATAGTATACCCTTAGACGATATTTACCTGTGGTAAGGCCTGTAAAGGTACCATTAGGATAAGCCTGCTTGATCCAAGTATCGGTAGTAGGATAGCTATTTCCTACTTTCTTCTGGATAGCATACTGTACCGTATATTTGGTAGCATCAAACTGAGTATTGTTGATACTCATATATATTTTACCTTCATTAGGAGAACAGTCTGCGTCACTTGCGTCCTTATCAAAAGTAGGTTGCGGTTGCAACTTATATGTCAAAGTTTTAGTTACAGTACAGCTATTAGCATCTACCACCTGTATGGTATAGTTCTTTGTACCTATAGCAGGGGTAAACCTTGGATCGTCAAAGTTGATCGTTTTAGCCAAGGCATTGCCATTGCCCTCACTTACATCTATATTGTCAGATCCCAATATCTTTATGGTATAAGGCGGAGTACCACCCTGATAGGTTACCGAAATCTGCTTGGTAGGCCCACAGGAAGGATCCTTATAGGTCATAGAAAGTATCTTAAGCTGAGGTACTTCTTTGATCTCTATAGTTCGGGCAGGAGAGGTACAAGTATTGCGCAATTGTGGCTGCAAAGTTACCTCATAGGTACCCTTGCCTAGTGTTCTAAGCTTGGTAAGATCAGCGCCTGTTAGGTTCTCAGAGTTACGTAGAGCTTCGGTATTGGCCAAATACTTCACTACTTGTCCGCCACCTTGCTTAGTTACTGTAACATATACAGGCAAGGTTACTTGGTTAGAAAGTTGTACATTGAGTACTCCTGTAGCAGGATCAGTACCCACACAGAGTACATCCACTTTACTGAGGGTAAAGTTCGGATTGGTATCAGTGTTGGTCGTTGCCTTTACATCTGTACTATTCTCAAAGTTACAAACATTATTTTGGTATTGAGAAGCACTAGAAGCGAGCTTAGGACGTAGGGTTACAGTATAGCGCCCAGGAGCAGTTACCTCATAGTCAAAGCTTCGTGAAGGTATATCTGTCCAACTTACTGAGTTGGAAGGCCCTGCTATCTTATATTGGTAATCTCCATTGGTCGGGATATTACTTATCTTAAGCCAACCACGAGCAGCAGCCCCTGAACCACAATCTAGTGGCATGATGTTCTCATGAGTCAGATCGTAAGAGAGCGTACTCTTATAGGCTCGGAAATAGTAATCCAAGTTACAACCATTGTCATGCTTAAGTAGGATGGCAAAGTGGCTACCATTGTTATGAACTTCGCTACCCTGTAATCTAAAGGTATTACCTGTACCTAATTTTCTCCAGTTACCAGGCTCTACTCCTATAGGAGCAGGTGGACAGGAAGAAACCAACTGTGCAGTACTTCCTTCATATTTATACCACTCTACCTTTTCATCAGGCAAGCCTGTACCTGTGGCTGTCAGATCCACATAGGTACCACAGAGAGCAACTTGTAGATAGTCAAGACCGGTATTGTTACAAGTTTGCTTTTCCACCACCTTATCATTATTGCGCAAGGGGTGAAGGGCATCGTTACCAGAACGAGGCTGGATCACATAGGTTTTGGTAGATACATTAGCACAATCAGCGGGGCCACCTGTTCTTTCGAGTACATAGGTACCTGCGGCATTGACCTGATATCTCTGAGAGGTAGAAACGACCCCTTGACCTTGTTTTGTCCATTTGTAAGAGGTATAGCCTGCCCCACCGTCCAATTCAAAGGCAGCACAATAAGGTAAGGTATTGCGGTCGGAAGCTCCACAAGGTGCGTCTTCTATATAGAAAGTAGTAGCGGCTGGGGCACAATCAGCGAATTTCTTATAAGAGAGTTTCTCTTGGTTGTCAGTTGGATTTGCCACAGTATAGATAAGCTTAGGTTGTATGCTAAGCCTGTTGCTACATGCATCTCTAAGAGCCTCACAATCATTGGTTGTTTTTACCTTAATCGTAATAGTATTAGCCGCTGTCATATTGGCAGGGAGTGCACTAGGTGCCATGTTGAAAGTAAGCATGGTACGCCCTGCTACCTGTGTTACGGCAGGCGCACTTACTCCCGAAGGAAGTGCACCCTCTATTCCATCATAGATGAGGTTCTGAGGTAGGTGAGCCTCCAACTTGAGCGTGGTAGGAGTACCTGCTCCTGTGTTGCGTAGATTTATCTGATATTTAGCCTCAGTATTGAGTGCTATTCGCTGGCCTGCTATATCAGCATTAGCTGCATTGAGCACCTTGGTTTCTATCTGATAAGAAGGCTGCGTAGTTGCTGCTGAGACCGCATTGACAATTTTGATATAGGCATCGTAGCCCCCATTATTGGCCTCATAGACCGTATTGAGGTTGGTAGCCCCAGCAGACACATAGGTATTATTTCCAAAGAAAGATACGTCCCAACCACGATGATTGACTTGTGGTGCCTCATTGTGTATGGTAGTTGTTCCATTGAAGAAGTTATTACCTGCACGGCCATTGTAACCTATGTCAGTAGTATTGACCTTAAAGTGGTCACCTGCAACATTGGGTTCTCCACCGAGGGTTACCTGACCAAAGACTTCCCATGTTCCAGGTGGTTTGAGGTAGCCACTAGCAAAGACATTGTTATCCGCACTTGTGGTAGCTGCTCCTGCTCCTACTCGCTGGAAGCCACTCTGAATGGTAACTACTCTATTCTCAGAGAGCTTAGGGTTTTCATAAACGACCACTAAGGCCCAACCTGAACCAAATTTCCAGCTGGCGCCTCCTTCATTGTATATATTATCTACTTGGTAAGCTCCATTGACATTGCCTGCATTGGCACGAGCTTGCAAGTCAGCAGTAACATCTGCCCAACGATAGTAGTAAGAATCATCGGTTACACGTGTACCATCATTAACGATAGTCTTGGTAGGATCTAGATCTTCATTTTGTCCTGCTACATATTGGGTATTGTCTGGCTTATACCATATCAAACGTCCATCGTTAAAGGTATATTCAAAGTCTCCCACATTTCCTGGATTAGGACGACAACCGCCTCTTTCTTCTGTTATATTTACTACAGGGAAGTTATAGGTACCTACTTTTGTTCCACCAACATTGACCCAGTCATAGCCCGATTTTACCATAGTACCTCCCTTATAACCTTCTACCAAGATAGAAACATTCCCACTCTGTCTCGTATTATACCACCATGTCTTGTAGTTAAATTTGAGCTTATTGTATCCCGCTGCACGCATATTACCAACCTTGAAGAGTACAGCTTCACGTCCACGCCCCGTATTATCTCCACTCCATTCAGCATAGTTATAATTATTAAATCCTCCTGAACAGTAACCTGCTTTACCTAAACCAGAAGGTTCACTTACGGTTACACGGATATCCAAGTCCCAACCATCGTTGAACTGTACACGATAGATCAGGTAGTCGGCATCATTCCATACCACAGCATTGGACTCTTTGTATCCGTCGTTGGCCTGTACCGTCCTATTAATCCCTGGTCCTATGAAGCGCACCTGATCAAGGTTACCCCCTCCTGAGTGGCCTGCCCAATAGAGCCGCGCCCACTTCACGGTAGAGGGACAGCCGTCTATGACCGGTAAGTCTAGATTGTAAGGTGCATTAGAACGGTTCCCTATCAGCTTATAGTCCCCTCTGAAGGCTTTTCCACCATTATTATACACAGTGGATAAAGCTTGTGCAAAAGCCGTTGTCCCTACTAAAGCTAATAAGGCAACGGTCAATGCGTACTGGAAGAATGATTTAAGTTTCATAATTGTTTGGTTATTATCTTACTCTTGTTTAGTTTCATTAATTATCAGTAGTCAGATGTCAGACACCTGTAATTGGCTTTATTATCTAAGTGCTGCTAAATAAATGGTAATTCCTGCTACTACCCCACTGCCTACTATACCAAGTACCCAATATAAAATACGAATGCTTTCTTTTACTTGAGAGAGTTGTAAGGCAGTCCTGAATTTCAATTCGTCAAACCTTATTCCTAAGGCTTCTACGGCACGTATTACTTCTTTCATATCATTATTGGTTTTAGTGTCTATTAGTTCTAAAATAACCTTCAACAAACCAACTATCTGTCTATCAATATATTACAAACCAACCCATTACATTGTATATGGGCACTCTATTTTTGGGCAAATATATATAATTTTTTAGAACTAAAAGAATTTATTTTACGAAAAATGTAAAGTTTGTGAATAGTTTAACAATTTAGTAGCTAGTGGCTAGTTCCAATAGACTGACAACTAACCACTAACCACTAATAACTAACCACTATTTTGCTTCCAATACCCAAATACCACCGATGAAATCCAAATTGAGCATATACTTACGCATAAGGTTTTGGGCATCTTCGAGGGAGAGGGCACCCTTACCTAAATATATATAGGTAAGACCATTTTTCTTATTTACAAAAGAACTTACTTCATAACGCTTGCCCATCTGCTGTAGGAAACTATAGGCATTACGAGGGTTAGCATATACCCCGATAACTACATAGTGTCCTGCTGGCACCCCTTCCATGGTCTCTGTCTTAACCGAAATAGGCGCTTGGTTCGGCTTCACCGGTTTAGGTTTTACCTCTGGATTGTGTGGTACCAAAGGTTGAGGTTCTTCTTTCTTAGGTTCTTCCTTAGCAGGTACCACAGGAAGCCTTGGAGGCTTAGGAGGGGCGGGTGGCGTGCGTTTTTGTCGGTCACCACCGAACTGTACATTGAGGTATACTCCGAAAGTACTCCCCAATTGAGGCACTTTTACTCCCATGGCATTTTCGTACTCTATCCCAAGGCTCCACTGTTGGCGGAGGTTAAAGCCCACCCCTGCTATAAGGCCATTGCGCTGGGTATAACCGAGATTAGCCCAGCCCAAGGCAGGTAGGTCTATCATGGCATGACCACCGAAGTTGTACCCATCGAACTCCTTGGTAGCACGGAAAGCTACTGACCAATAGCCATCTTCTAAGAGATCACTTCTGGAATCCAAGGCCTTGCGATACATAAGGTGTGCGGTGAAGGTCTTATCTCGAAACTCTGTCATAGCCTTAGACGCTCCAGCAGAATAGTCAATAAGGTTCTCCGCTGTCCCCATAAGGTAGAAATCCCCAAAGGCAAGATAGCCCCCAGGTTGGAGAACGAAGTCAAAGGAGTTACCCACCTGCAAGAGCGGATCGGCTGGGTCGGCCACACGGATACGTCCCTTGTCCAAGCCACTAAAGGATGGAATCACATTGAGCCCCATGCCTATACGTACATTATCCGAGAGGTGAATGAGGTGTCCATAGTTAAGCACCACTCCATAGTTGGTCATCACCGTTACATTGCGCTTGTATAGAAAAAGGTTCATAGAGCTGGTCTCCCGCCAGTTGCGGCCATAGGAAAGTCCCATGAGTGAAAAATTATCATTCTTATAGCCCATCCACTGGTTACGATAGTACAGTCCCACGTTGTGTTCCTGATAATTGACAACAAGGGGAGCGGCAGGGTTAGCCACAAAGGTATTAAACCGTACAAAGGCATGGGTAGGCATCTGATAAGGTACATAAAAGCCCTTTTGCTCTTGCGCCCAGGTGGAGACCATGGTCAAGAATAAAATACAAATCCTATAGTAGCGTCCTCTTTTCATTCTATTGTAATAGTGTTATGGTTCCGTTCTCTGTTTTTCCATCTTTTTCTAAGATATAGAAATAGTAGATGGCTGCCCCCCTCTGGCTCTCAGGTGGGGTAAAGTTCGGAAAATCATTGTTATATTGGTTTGCCTGATAGACAATTTCTCCTGTTTGCTTATAGATAGTCACCTTGGCACCTGCCCACTGAGCTGGCAGCATCCACTTACGGTTAACGTCCTCTCCTGAAAGGAGTAGTGTATTAGGAATCTCATTACCATCATAGGACACTGAATAGGTAATACTAATCACCCCTTCGGCATTGCCACAGCTCTGGGCATAGGGCGTTAGGTCTATGGTATCGCCTCCTATGCTCACCTCCCCTGTCTTGAGTTTCACCACAAACTGGTATTGGCCTACAGCTTCTCTAAAGGCAGGGTCTTTATAAGGGGTAGCAGGAATGGTGTATTTCTTATCCGCTTCAGTAGTTACTTCTTTTTTGAGTGTCCAAGGCTGGGAGTCATCCTTGCGGTAATTCCAAGTATAGGTAAAGAGTTCTTGTTGGAAATCGCCTTCTAAAGTAGGAATGAGATCCAAGGCTTGCTTGTCCTGCAATTCGGCCACCCCTGTATTGGTAGTGATACGTACCGCTGTTGGCAGCTTGATATCTACGAGCTTAACTTCATTGGAGTTAAAAGCTCCATTGACCATCAGCCTATATACACTTAGAGAACCTGAACGAGTGGTGGTAAGCTCCTTACCCATACCGACCCCTGCTCCATCCTTTTTCCATTGGAGTGTATATTGGTCATAATCTGTACTAGGGACAAGGGTTTTCTTCTCTTCGCTGCCATTTACAATCACAGCCTCTAGGCTGGAGAGTTCCAAGATCGCATTGTTTGAACCACAAGGAGAAGTTCCTTGTTTGAAGCCTATGGTAGGGATATAGCGGGAAGGTTCCTTGATCTGTAGCTTGAGTACCCCTGCGCTCACTTTGGTTTGGCAGGCATCATATACCTCGGCCACGAAAGTTCCTTCGGAAGGCACTTGGAAAGAGCGAGTGGTGTTCTCCTGTAATATATTGGTAGGGTCGTCCTCCTTAAACCATTTTACGGTAAGGGTTTCAGTGCTTGGAATATCCAATTCTATAATAGGACGACGATAGGGAAAAGCAAATACAACCTCCCCATTGGCATGTCCCAACCACTTGATATCTCCTGCATTCACCCCAGAGCGATTGGTTATGGCTACTGTATTGGACTTAATTACACAGCCGCCTGCCTCGGTAAGGGTTACATAATAGCTTCCTATATCGGTAGCACCATAAGTATTGGCAGTAGCACCTGCTATTTCAGTACCATCCTTATACCACTTATAGGTACCTGTAAGGCTGGCATCTTTGAGCTTGGTAGTAAGGGTGATGGTTTGCCCTGTACACTTCACTTGGGTCTCTCCTCCTTCTATTTTCAGTAGATCGGCTGTAGTTCGAGCATTGAGCTTTACCTCGGCTGAGGTCATAGGACAATTAGACCCAGGTACACTTCTTACCTTGTAAGTTCCTGCCTCGGTAGCCTGATAGGTAGCTGTCGTAGCTCCTGGTATAGGGTTATTATCCTTATACCACTGATAGGTAAAGGTAAAGCCAGGTTGTTCGTTGGTGATTTCTGATTCCAAAGTAAGGGTCTGCCCTGAACAAATATCACGAGTAGCATCGCCTTTTATCTTGATTCCCATAGACGTAGCTGAACCAGGTAGGGTGGCTTGTATCTCATTAGAACGCATAGAACCTGCGCAGCGCCCAAAATCAGGCTCTACTGAGTAAGCCCCTGTTTGGGTTACGGTATAGCTGCTACCTGTAGCTCCTACTATGAGATTCCCATCCTTATACCATTTATATTGAGCAGCAGTAGTACCTCCTGTTACAGAAATGGTACGACCTTCAGAATCAGGACAGATTTCTATCCCTTGGAAATTGTTAAGTTGCAGTGGGTCGGCATTACCCAAGTGGTGTGCCTCAAAAGGATCACTGATGCCAATGACCTCTGGAGAAGTACTACGGATACGGATTTTATACTGCTTTCCATCGGTAGTGGCAGGCAAACGAAAAGGAATTTCAAATATATCCGATTGATTTCCTCGTTCGGTAATCTCACCTAGCTTTACAGGAGCAGAGAAATCCCCATTGGGGTCTGAGAGTTCTGCAATGAACTTATTATCTACATTGGCACGAGTCCCCTTCCATTTGAATTTTACCTTCACCTCTCCTGAAGAATTACGCACACAATAATAATTATCAGTACCTCCATTCCCTGTAATTATACTGTATATCTCACGCTTTGTCTGCCCATAAAGAGTCTGGATAAGCAGTATCAACAGCATACATAGTAAGTATCTCATTTTTTTCATAATAGGCTCTTTATCGATTGTTTGTTAAATTTATTGGTTAATTTATATTTTCTTTAAACAATGTGATTATGTGACTTTTAGCCAATCACTAAACCAATGCAAATATATAAAAAAGTTTTTATTAGTTGGTTTGTCCTAAATAAAATTATCTTTCCTGTGCTTTCTTTTTTTATTTGGATACAAAATAAAATTTATTTATCTCAGGCAAATACAAGGGGTTAAAGAAATATTTTCTTTGCTTTTACCTATACCCAAAAAGTTATTAACATTTTTTAATGTTATAAACAATTACCCCTCCCCTACTCTTTCTATCAAAAAGATACATAGTATAGATAACAGGTTCTCTTGTTTGTGGTTAAATAAATATTAAATCAATGTAAAGCAATAGGGATTAAAATCAATATGTACGACAAGTGGTTAGTGGTTAGTGGCTAGTGGTTAGTCATATTAGCTCATTGACAATTAACAATTGACAATTAACCATTAAAAAAGTTTGTTTCTTTAGAAAAAACCATGTACTTTTGTGGTAATGATACGTAACTATTGTTTTTCTCTTATCAATTATCTTCGCAGGCACAAGATCCGTACCGCCATAGGAGGCATCCTACTATTATGGTATATCTTTTGCTTGCCTAGTCCGCTTTTTAAGGAAGGCTATGCCACTGTGGTAGAGAGCCGAGAGGGCAAACTTCTTGGGGGTAAAATCGCTCCTGACGGCCAATGGCGATTCCCTGAGCGGGATACAGTGCCTTATAAGCTACGCAAGGCGATCTTGGCTTTTGAGGATGCTCACTTCTACTACCATTGGGGGGTGAATCCTATATCTACCGCTAAGGCTTTGCTAACCAATCTGCGGCATGGGCATACTGTACGTGGGGGTAGTACCCTTACCCAGCAGGTGATTCGTTTAGCCCGCAAGAACAAAGTCCGTACTTACGGCGAGAAACTCATAGAGGCTATCTGGGCTACCCGCTTGGAGTTTCGCTACTCCAAGGAGAAGATCCTTGCCCTATATGCTTCCCATGCGCCTTTTGGTGGCAATGTGATAGGAGCCGATATGGCTGCTTGGCGCTACTTTGGCGTCTCTTTAGAGCAGCTCTCTTGGGCGGAGGCTTGTACGCTGGCTGTGCTGCCCAATGCTCCTGGCTTAATCTTTCCTGGACATAATCAAAACGCTCTGAAAAAAAAGCGTGATTTCCTTCTAGAGAAGCTCCTCAAAAATCATACCATAGATAAAACCACCTACGAACTCTCCCTTGAGGAGCCTTTGGTGGAGCGACCTCATGAGCTGCCCAATATAGCCCCGCATCTTGTAGAGCGCATTGCCCGTACTACTCCGAACAAGCGACAGGTCACCACCATAGATTATTACCTGCAAGAGCGTGTGCAGGAGGTGATAGCCAAGTACTACCGACACTACAAGCGTTTCGAGGTGCATAACCTCTGTGCCCTGGTGGTTGATGTCCAAAGCCGAGAGGTGTTGGCCTATGTGGGCAATAGCCCTACCGATGAGCAGCACCATAAGGATGTAAATATCATTCACCGACCACGTAGTACAGGCAGCGTGCTGAAGCCTTTCCTATATACTGCTATGCTTGATAGTGGCGAATTGTTGCCTCAGGAACTTGTGGGGGACATTCCTACCCATATTGGGGGCTATTCCCCTGAGAACTTTGAAAACACTTACGAGGGGGCTGTTCCTGCCGATGAGGCGCTGTACCGCTCGCTGAATATTCCCTTTGTGCTACTTCTACGCCAATATGGCATCAGCCGATTTTACCAACAGCTACAAAAGCTCCGTCTGCGCTCTATCAACCGCTCCCCTGACCACTATGGGCTGTCGCTCATTCTAGGTGGCGCCGAGTGTTCGCTTTGGGAACTTGCGCAGGCCTATGCCAATATGGGCTATGAACTGAATGAATATACACAAACAGGCAAATACCGCTCTCATGCCTTCCAGAGACTCACCTACCTCAGGGGCGAGCGTGATTATGGCACTTTGCAAGAGGAAAAAAATCACTTTTCGGCAGGGGCTATCTATAAGACTTTTGAGGCACTAACTCAGGTGAACCGTCCTTCGTTTGACTCGGCTTGGCGCTATTATACCTCATCTCGGAAAATTTCTTGGAAGACGGGCACTAGCTTTGGCAACCGCGATGCTTGGGCTATTGGCCTTACTTCCCGTTACTTAGTAGGGGTCTGGGTGGGCAATGCCTCTGGGGAAGGACGTCCTGAACTTACTGGGGTGGGGACAGCCGCTCCTGTGATGCTAGAAATTTTCCAATTGCTCAAAAAAGACAAATGGTTTGATACCCCTTGGGAAGATCTTCAAAAGGTAGAAGTGTGTGCCTTAAGCGGTATGATTGCCAGCGACTTATGCCCTAAAAAAACCATTTGGGTACCTCATAGACAGCTACAGACCTCCCTATGCAAGTACCACCGCTGGGTGCACCTATCTGCTGATGGTCTTTGGCAGGTCAACAGCAACTGTGAGCAGATCGCCAACATACGCTCAGAAAGCTGGTTTGTACTGCCCCCACTTATGGAGTGGTTTTATAAGAAAAAACACCCTTCCTATCAGGTGCTTCCTCCCCTAAGAGAGGATTGTCAGGAGGGAGACAAGCAGCAGGTATTGGATTTCATCTATCCCAAACATGGCGCTACCCTACACCCTGCCAAAGGCTTAGGAGGCAGTCTCCAGCCCATTATAGCTCGTGTAGCCTATAAGTACCCAGGTAAGCTCTTTTGGTACTTGGACAACACCTTCCTGGGAGAAACCCTCCACTTCCACGACATGAAACTATATCTCACCCCAGGGGAACACCTACTTAAGTGCATGGATAGTAGAGGGAATGAGAAGACCATTTTAATAACGACGAGCGACTAGTGACTAGTGACTAACGACTAGTGACTAGTGACAATACCATACTAGGATTAGTCACTTGTCACTCGTCACTCGTCACTATCAAATGATTCCCTCCTGTATCAGGTTATGCAAGTGTATCACCCCTACGTACTTGCCTTGGCGGGTAACCAGTAGCTGGGTAATTTTGTGGTTCTGCATAAAGTCTAAGGCATCCACCGCCAACACCTCGGCTGCTATAGTTTTGGGGTGAGTGGTCATGATGTCGCGCGCACGAAGTCCCTTGATTTGGTCATAACGGCTGAGCATACGGCGAATATCTCCATCGGTGATGACCCCCACGATATGTTCCCCATCGAGTACCGCTGTTACTCCAAGCATCTTCTGAGAGATTTCTACAATCACCTGCTTGATGTCCGTCTCTGGAGCTACCACAGGCACTTGATTTTTGGCTATGGCTTCCCCCACAGTGAGGTAAAGTCGCTTTCCGAGAGCACCGCCTGGGTGATACTTAGCAAAATCGGCACTGCCGAACTGCTTTACCTGCATGAGTGCCACGGCTAGGGCATCACCTATGACTAACTGGGAGGTAGTGGAAGTGGTCGGGGCTAGGTTATTCGGGCAGGCTTCTCTTTCCGTATAGGCATAGAGTACATAATCGGACTGAGTAGCCAAGAAAGATTCCTTATTGGCCGTAATGGCAATCAGTGGATTGTTTTCACGCTTGAGCAGCGGCACCAACACTTTGATTTCTGGAGTATTGCCACTCTTGGAAATACAGATAACCACATCGGAGGGCTGTATCATCCCCAAGTCCCCGTGAATAGCATCGGCCGCGTGCATAAAAATCGCAGGAGTACCTGTAGAATTCATCGTAGCGACCATCTTTTGGGCGATGATGGCGCTTTTTCCTATGCCTGTGATGACCACACGCCCTTTGGATTGTAGAATCGCCTGTACGGCACGAGGGAAGTTTTCATCTAAAAACTCTGTTAATTTCCCTAAAGAATCAAGCTCAATCTCAATGGTTTTGCGAGCAAAATCAAGTACATTATTAAATTTTTCCAAAATAGTTGATTTTAAATTTGCCACTTAAAAAAAAAGTTGTAATTTTATCCTGCAAAAGTAAAAAAAAAATACTACATATAAAATACTACATATTATTATGAGTACTAATAATGTTGATTTACAAAAAGCATTAAAAAGCATTTTTGGCTTTAGCGCATTCAAAGGAAAACAAGAAGACATTATCCGTAGCATCATGGAGGGCAACCACACCTTCGTTCTGATGCCTACAGGTGGTGGAAAATCACTATGTTATCAGCTCCCTGCGCTCTTGAAAGAAGGGACAGCTATTGTGATCTCTCCCCTTATCGCTCTGATGAAGAACCAAGTGGATGTCGTTCGCGGCATCTCAGGCACTGATAAAATTGCCCATGTACTGAACTCCTCCCTTACCAAGGGGGAAATACGTACCGTTATGGAGGATATTCGCAATGGGGATACCAAACTGCTGTATGTAGCCCCTGAATCCTTGACCAAGGACGAGTACGCTGATTTTCTCAGAACGATCAATATCTCCTTCGTGGCTGTAGATGAGGCGCACTGTATTTCCGAATGGGGGCATGACTTCCGTCCTGAGTACCGAAATATCAAGACAATTATCGAGCGCTTGGGCGAAGGAATCCCTATCATAGCCCTTACCGCTACAGCTACTACCAAGGTACAGGAGGACATTCTCAAGAACTTGGGAATTCCGCAGGCCAATGTGTTCAAATCGTCCTTTAACCGACCCAATCTCTATTATGAGGTACGCCCTAAAACAAAGAATATCAATAGTGATATCATTCGTTTTGTCAAGCAACGCCCAGGCCAATCGGGTATTATCTATTGCCTAAGCCGCAAGAGTGTGGAGGAACTCGCCCAGACCCTACAGGTCAATGGTATTACCGCAATCCCCTACCATGCAGGGCTTGATGCCAAGACCCGTGCTAAGCACCAAGACATGTTCCTTATGGAAGAAGTAGAGGTAGTGGTAGCTACCATTGCCTTTGGTATGGGGATTGATAAGCCCGATGTACGCTTTGTGATTCACTATGATATTCCTAAGAGTATTGAGAGCTACTACCAAGAGACAGGCCGCGCAGGCCGCGATGGCGGAGAGGGCTATTGCCTGGCTTTCTACTGCTATAAGGACATAGAGAAATTGGAAAAATTCATGGTAAGCAAGCCTATAGCCGAGCAAGAGGTAGGACAAGCCCTCTTGCAGGATATGGTCGCTTATGCTGAGACCTCCAGCTCCCGACGCAAGTTCATTCTACACTACTTCGGAGAAGAGTTTGACGAGATCAATGGTGAGGGTGCCAATATGGACGACAATATGCGCTACCCTAAGACCAAGAAAGAAGCCAAAGATCAAGTCTTCATGCTCCTAGACGTGATTGACAAAACCCGACAAAGACTCAAAGCCAAGGATTTAGTGAATGTACTGACTGGAAAATATTCTGCCATTATCAAGTCCAACCTTTTTGACCAACAGGATTTTTTTGCCTGTGGTGCGGAGTTCGATAGTCGCTTCTGGATGGCGCTGATTCGCCAAGTGATGGTCAATGATTATATCCGTAAGGATATAGAAACTTATGGGGTAATGTTCCTCACTGATAAGGGACGTGATTTTCTCAAAAAACCACACTCCTTTATGATGACCGAAGACCATAATTTTGAGGAGGATATAGAAGAGCCTGCTAAGAATACCATTTCTGTTCTTGACGAAACGCTCTTAAAATACCTCAAGGACTTGCGCAAAAAGGTAGCCAAGGAATTTGGCGTACCGCCTTTTGTGGTCTTCCAAGATGCCTCTTTGGAGGATATGTGTATGAAATACCCTATTACAATCTCGGAACTGACCAATGTCTTTGGCGTAGGAGAAGGGAAGGCTAAGAAATATGGTAAGGACTTTATTGCCCTGATTAGCAAATATGTAGAGGAAAACGATATCATACGTCCCGAAGACCTTATCGTAAAAACCACAGGCGCCAATTCTGCCCTTAAGCTATTCATTATCCAGAACATAGACAAGAAACTACCTCTTCCTGATATTGCTAAAGCCAAAGGTCTCTCCATAGATGAGTTTCTCAAGGAAATGGAGCAAATCGTATATAGTGGCACCAAAATCAATATCAACTATTGGATAGATGAGATCTTGGACGAAGAGCAACAGGAAGAACTCCATGACTATTTCTTAAATGCCGATACTGATAAGATTTCCGTAGCCTCCAAGGAGTTTGGCGGAGATTATGAAGACGACGAGTTGCGCCTCTATCGTATCAAGTTTATCAGCGAAGTAGGAAACTAAGATAGTGACTAATGACTAGTGACTAATAACTAATAATGAGAACCTTATTGCTATTACTATTTTTCCCTTTTTTAGCAAAGGGACAATATGTCGGGCTACGCACTGCTTATACCTTTACCAATAGGGTGTATCATTATGGGTTTGTAGGCGTGTCCAACAATTCTGATCCTTTCTATGCAGGGTTATCTTATTATGCTGGCTCTCATGTGGGTAGCCATAAGGGTACAATACAGTTTGTCCCTGAAATAGGTGCTGAGTTCTATGCCCTACTTTTTGGAATGGGAATTTCAGTCAATACTCACGCTATCACCCCACGTATGGGGCTATCCTTGGCCAACAAATACCAAATACAAGCGGGCTATTCCTTACCTCTGAGAAATGAAGCTACTTTTAATGGTTTTACCTTGTCGGTAGTCATTAATTTCTTCGAGAGAATGACCCCTTGGAAATTCTGAATACTTTATCTTGTAACTCAAACTAAAACTTAACACCTAAAATGGCAGAAGAAATCAAAGAAAGATCCAACAATTTTATAGAAAATATCATAGAGGAAGACCTCGCTGCAGGTTTTGCTGACAAGCAATTGCGTTTTCGCTTTCCTCCAGAGCCTAATGGTTACTTACACTTGGGACATGCTAGCTCTATTTGTCTTAACTTTGGCTTGGGCTTGCGCTACAATGCCCCTGTAAATCTACGTTTTGACGATACCAACCCCAGCAAGGAAGAACAAGAATATGTAGATGCCATCCGTCGCGATGTGGCATGGCTCGGCTTCGAATGGGACAAAGAGTGCTACGCCTCTGACTATTTCCAAGAACTATATGAGTGGGCAGTGATGCTCATAAGGCAAGGCAAGGCCTATGTAGATAAGCAAACCTCCGAGGAGATTGCTGCTCAAAAGGGTACTCCTACCACCGCAGGTACTGAAAGCCCTTACCGCAATACTTCCCCTGAGGAGAATCTTGCCCTTTTTGAGCGCATGAAGAATGGGGAGTTCGACAATGGTACCTATGTATTACGTGCGAAGATAGATATGGCCTCGCCCAATATGCTCATGCGTGACCCTATCATCTATCGTATCATGAATGCCTCTCACCACCGTACAGGGGATAAGTGGCATATCTACCCTATGTATGATTGGGCACATGGGGAAAGTGATTACTTAGAACAAATATCTCACTCGCTCTGTACCTTGGAGTTTCTACCCCATAGAGAACTCTATGATTGGTTCTTAGACCAGATCATCCCTCAAGGGGAAAAGGTAGTACGCCCTAAGCAACGTGAGTTTGCCCGTCGTAACCTTAGCCATACCATTGTAAGTAAGCGCAAACTATTGCAGCTAGTCAATGAGCACTATGTAGCAGGCTGGGACGACCCTCGTATGCCTACTATTTCTGGTTTGCGTCGTCGTGGTTATACCCCTGAGGCCATCCGCAAGTTTGCCGACACCATTGGTATTGCCAAGCGTGAAAACCTTATAGATGTCTCTCTCTTAGAGTTTTGTGTACGCGAAGACCTCAACAAGAAGGCCAACCGTGTCATGGCTGTACTTGACCCTGTAAAGGTCGTAATCACCAACTACCCAGAAGGCCAAGAGGAGTGGCTTGATGCCGAAAACAACCCTGAGGTAAGCCCTATGACCTACCGCAAGGTGCCTTTCTCTCGTGAGCTGTATATAGAGCGAGAGGATTTCCGCGAAGAAGCCGACAAGAAGTATTTCCGCCTGAAACTAGGAGGAGAAGTACGCCTAAAGAATGCCTATATCATCAAGGCAGAAAGCGTAGTAAAGGATAGTGAAGGCAATATCACCGAGATACACTGCACCTACGACCCCGACAGCCGCAGTGGTAGTGGCACTGAGGCAAGTACTCGCAAGGTAAAAGGTACCCTCCACTGGGTCTCTATTCCTCATGCCATAGCCGCCGAAGTACGTCTCTATGATCGTCTCTTCACCATAGCTGAACCCGATCGCCAAGAGGATAGTTTTCTTAATTATATCAACCCCAATTCACTCAAGACCATCACTGCCTATGTGGAACCGAGCCTACAGACAGCCCAAGCGGGCGATACAGTACAGTTTCAACGCCTTGGCTACTTCTGTGTAGATCCCGATAGCACCACCGAGAAACTCGTCTTTAACAAGACTGTAGGACTTAAGGACACTTGGGAGAAGATAAAGAGTGAAGAATGATAAATGAAAAGTTATGGAAAAACTATCCATTCTGTAAAATTTCCTGAACTAAGTATCAATACTAAAGCTATCTTTGAAGAATAAATCCTATGTCTAAGATCTTTCTCTTCCCCCTGCTATTTATCTGTTGTACCATAGCAGACAAGCAGGACGCTCCAGAGAATCAAGCAGATTCTCTTAGCTCTATTGATAAGGAGCTACTACTGACATTGGTCAATGCTCAAAGAAGTCAAGGTTGCCAATGCGGGGGCACTTATTACCCTGCGGTACCGCCCTTGACATGGAGTGACAAACTTGCCACTGTTGCCCAAAAGCATAGCAATGAGATGGCACAGCGCAACCAGCTAACCCATAGTAGTAAAAATGGTGATGACCCTGGCAAACGCCTAAGCAAAGCAGGCTACCACTGGCGTGCCTATGCAGAGAATGTAGCTATGGGCTATTCCGACGAAAGAACAGTAATACAAGGTTGGCTCAGTAGCCCCGCCCATTGCGCCAATATCATGAACCCTCATGTAAAGGAGATGGGTGTTGCCCACAAGGGCAAATACTGGACACAAGTCTTTGGAAGTGAAGATTGAAAAAGTAAAGAGTGAAAAAGATGAACTTTTCACTCTTTACTTTTTACCTTTTCCTTTTTACCTTTTAACTACTCTGGGTAATTTAAATTCTCCTCTTTCAAGTGGTAGAGCACCTCTTCCAAGTATTTTTTGGCTTCATACTTAGCCATAGGTAGGTTATTGTTGTAATAATTACCACATTCTACAGCGGAAGCGCCTGGGATATCTCCTTCGAAATTGGCCATATACTCAAAAAGACGAGTAATCAGTGGAGCTATATCCTTGGAGGTATAGTCGCCTGCCAGAATCAGGTAATTCCCTGTCATACAGCCCATAGGCCCCCAATAGATGATCTTATCCTTCCAATCACTATTACGTAGCCATGTAGCGGCCAAGTGCTCCATAGTGTGTATCTCTGCTCCTCCTAATACTGGTTCTCGATAGGGGGCTTTCATACGAATATCAAAAGAGGTAATCACTTCATTACCTACTACATCTCGACGAGAGAGATAAATCCCCCGCTGTAACTTGAGATGATCTACACAAAAACTTGCAATTCTTTCCACTTTTTATAATTAGTTGTCAGTTATTAGTTATTAGTGGTTAGTAGTTAGTCACTAGTCACTTGTCACTAGTCACTAGTCATTATCCTAAGATCATTCCTGCAATAGTAGCCGACATCAGTGAGGCAAGTGTACCACCTAATACCGCCTTAAGACCAAATTCTGAAAGCGTCTTACGCTGACCAGGGGCAAGTGAACCGATACCACCTATCTGAATACCAATAGAGGCAAAGTTGGCAAACCCACATAGGAGATAAGTGGACATAATTACCGACTTTTGGTACATGAGGTGTATAGGGGCTTCAGGATTTTTTAGTGTAGCCAATTGGGTATAGCCTACAAATTCTGAAGCAGCAAGCTTAATTCCTAAAAGCTGTCCTACCAGCATCATATCTTCCTTAGCAACTCCAATGAGCCACATAATAGGAGAGAAAATAGATCCCAAGATCATCTCCAAAGAGAAGCGGTCGTAAGGAAGCACACTACTATCTTTGATAATCGGATTCAGGTAAGTAATATCTCCTACCCAGCCCAAGAAATAGTTGATCATGGCAATCAGGGCAACAAATACCAAAAGCATAGCCCCTACATTGGCAGCTAGCTTAAGTCCTTCGCTAGTACCTGTGCTAATTACATCAAGGACATTGCTGCCAAACTTTTCGCTGGAGGTCTCATACATTGTGGGAATAGTTTCCTCTTGTGGGTAGAGCATCTTGGAGATCACCACCGCCCCAGGAGCAGCCATGACAGAGGCCGCCAGTAGATGCTTGGCAAACTCTAATTTCATCACTGGGTCATTCCCTCCTAAGAAGTTGATATACGAGGCCAATACTCCTCCTGCAACTGTGGCCATACCGCCCACCATGACAAGGAGGATTTCACTCTTGGTCATCTTCTCCAAATAGGACTTAATCATCAGCGGGGCTTCGGTTTGCCCTAAAAATATATTACCTGTAACTGAAAGACTTTCTGCCCCTGAGATCTTTAGAGATTTGCTCAACACCCAAGCCAGCGCACGAGTAAATATCTGAATGATTCCATAATAAAATAGAATAGAGGTAAGAGCTGAGAAGAAGATAATGGTAGGTAGTATCTGAAAGACAAAGATATATCCTATACCATTGATATCCATAAGGTTGCCAAAGAGGAAATCACTCCCTGCCTTGGTAAAGTCCAAGATAAGCAAGAAGAAACTCCCTGCTACTTCAAAGACCTTTCTGACCCACTCCACTCTCAGTACCCCAAAGGCCAAGAAAAGTTGTATAGCCAGTCCTATAGCGACCGTCTTCCAAGCAATCGCCTTGCGATTGTGGCTAAAGAGGAAGGCTATCATCAGCAGTACGCACATACCTAATAAGCCTCTGAGTACACTCTCTACGCTCATACCCGCACTTGGGATCATACTCGCTTGTGATTGAGCCATACCTACAACAGGCAGCACAAGGAGGATAAGTGTATGTATAAGTTTCATATGATTCTGTTTTTATATTTTCTTTCTTCTGGTAAGTTCTTCTTGGATTTCAGCTGCCAATTCGTAGTTTTCTTCCTCTATGGCCGAATCCATAAGTTTTTCTAATTCAGTGGTCAGATAGCGTTTTAGGTTCTTATTACCTGTTGCTCGAGGGGCAGGAGTATCCTCTGTGAGGATATCTTGCTCCTGGGTCTGAGCTGTACCATACCTTTCTACCAATTCCTTAATCATAAAGATGGGTATCTTTCCCACTATAGCCATGGCCATGGCATCGCCTATACATATAGGTTGCATGCCTGTCTCCTCCTCTCCCTTATAGAGCATATGAGCATAGAAAGTTCCTTCCCGAAACTCAGTGATTTGTATCTGAGTGATTTGTATCTGGTTGGCTTTCACAAGGTTGAACAATACATTATAGATAGGCGGTTGGCTGATAAAGAACCTCCCATAGTTGCTATATTGTATAGCCATAGCCTCTCGCTCTCCAATCACAATAGGTACTTGTCGCGCTCCTTCTGTTTCTTTTAGAAGGAGCACATAGCTTCTAGCCGACATCTCACCGAGTGATTTTATGTACATCTGTGTCCATTCCATAGTATGTATAATAGACTGCAAAAATAGAGAAAATTCTCCATTTGTACAACCTTTAAGCCGATGAATTTTCGCTTGTTTTTTTCCAAGAAAAGTTATAACTTTGCCCAAAATAAAACCAAGCTTTTTATGAATTATACAATTCTCTTTTTTGTTCTATTAGGTTTGTTTCTGTTCTTCTCTCTATTTTTCACAGTGAAGCAACAAACAGCTGTTTCTATTGAGCGTTTTGGAAAATTCCAAAGCATTCGCCATTCTGGATTACAACTAAAAATTCCAGTGATTGACAAGGTAGCTGCACGTATCAGCTTAAAAATACAGCAATTAGATGTTATTGTGGAGACTAAGACCTTAGACGATGTATTTGTCAAAATCAAAGTCTCAGTACAGTTTGTCGTAATCAAGGACAAGGTGTATGATGCTATCTACAAGCTCGAATACCCTCATGATCAGATTACCAGCTACGTATTTGATGTGGTGCGTGCCGAAGTACCTAAGATGAAATTGGACGATGTGTTTGTCAAGAAAGATGATATTGCTATAGCCGTAAAGCGTGAGGTACAGGAATCCATGGAAACTTATGGGTATGATATCATCAAGACTTTGGTTACAGATATAGACCCTGATGCGCAGGTAAAAGCCGCTATGAACCGCATCAATGCTGCCGAACGTGAAAAAGTAGCTGCTCAGTATGAG
Source organism: Capnocytophaga sp. CM59 (assembly GCF_000293175.1). NCBI lineage: Bacteria > Pseudomonadati > Bacteroidota > Flavobacteriia > Flavobacteriales > Flavobacteriaceae > Capnocytophaga > Capnocytophaga sp. CM59. Next base: position 48,073 of record NZ_ALNN01000014.1, on the reverse strand, counting down.
GGGGATGCCCAGCGTATCTTGATTGTAGAAAAAGCCAAGGCCGAGGCAGAAAGCAAGCGCCTACAAGGACAAGGTATAGCCGACCAACGTCGTGAGATTGCACGCGGGTTAGTAGAAAGTGTCGATGTGCTTAACAAAGTAGGCATCAGCTCTCAGGAGGCTTCCGCACTGATTGTGGTAACCCAGCACTATGATACCCTACAGGCGGTAGGACAGGACACCAAGAGCAACCTTATCCTCCTTCCCAACTCCCCACAGGCAGGTGCTGAAATGCTTACCAATATGATCGCTTCTTTCGCTGCCTCTAACCAAGTAGGGGGAATGATAAAAAAGAAAGAATAAAAATCATTAATAATTCTTCTATCAAGAGAAGTTATAAAAAAACAAAACCCGATAGTTTGATTGCTCAGAGACCTATCGGGAATAAAACTGGGGCAAAGTTATAAATAAATTTTATAACAACAAAGAGTAATATACACTCTCATTCAAAACTAATAGCAGAATTAGATTTTGGTTTATGGAGGTACTTGTTTGCTCAGCCTCAATTTGTAGCAGGAGGACAAAATTTGTTGCGGATATTTCCTTCCAAACCAAGAAGTTCCGCCTCTATGCAATATAATCATACATACATCTTTAATGAATTAGCTAAGATTAATGACCTTAGAAATAGAATAGCACATCATGAACCTATTTGTTTTCTAAGTAATAATGCAATTATTGATACTAATTATACAAGACAAAGATATAATCTAATTCTACAGTTGTTTACTTGGATGAATATTAATTCAGGAGAATTACTTTATGGATTAGATCATATTCAAAATGTTTGTAATGAAATAGACGAATTAAAAAATTAACAAATAACAATTGACAAGTCCTATTGGTTTATTTGATTCAGGGGTAGGAGGTACTACTATTTGGAGGGAAGTGGTGCGACAGCTTCCCTATGAAAGTACCTTATTCTTAGCCGATAGCCTCAATGCTCCCTATGGGGAAAAGTCTACGGAGGAGATTATAGCTCTTTGCGAGAAAAATACCGAGTACCTATTAGACCACAATAGCAAACTCATTATTGTAGCCTGCAATACAGCTACTACCAATGCCATAACCCACCTTAGAGCTAAGTATAAAGTGCCCTTTATAGGGATAGAACCTGCTATTAAGCCTGCGGGACTTTATAGCCAGACAAAAACAATCGGGGTATTGGCCACACAGAGTACGCTAAGGAGTGCTTTCTTTGCTAATACTTGTCAGCACTTGCTTGATAAGGGAGTACGTGTGCTTAAGCAAGAAGGAATAGGGTTGGTGCCTCTTATTGAGGAGGGAAAAATAGATACCCCTGAGATGTTCGCTCTTTTAGAGCAATATCTCCGTCCTATGATCGCTGAGGGAATGGATTATTTGGTCTTAGGCTGTACTCATTACCCGTATCTTACCTCCCTTATCTCGGAGATTTTACCAGAAAATATCCGTATTATGGACTCTGCTGAGGCAGTAGCCAAACAGACCAAGCGTATTCTCTCCCAAAACAACCTACTGGCCAAGGGAGAAGTTACGCCCACCCACCTTTGGCTGACGAACAAGCAAGTAGAGATATTACAATCCTTTGCCCCTCCACAGGTAAAGGTACAATATGAAAAGTTTTGAGTAATAAATTTTGAGTTCTTTGCAACTCAAAACTTAAAACTCAAAACTTAAAACTCAAAACTTAAAACTCAAAACTTAAAAACATGACCTCACAAGAGATAAGAGAGTTATTTCTGAAATTTTTTGAGAGCAAGGGACATACCATAGTACCCTCTGCTCCTATGGTGATTAAGAACGACCCTACCCTGATGTTTACCAATGCAGGTATGAACCAGTTCAAGGAATTTTTCTTAGGCAATGCCAAGCCTAAGTACAAGCGTGTAGTAGATACTCAAAAGTGTCTCCGTGTATCGGGCAAGCACAATGACTTGGAAGAGGTAGGACGCGATACCTACCACCATACTATGTTCGAGATGTTGGGCAACTGGTCTTTTGGCGACTACTTCAAGAGGGAAGCTATCAGCTGGGCATGGGAACTGCTCACCGAAGTATATAAGATTCCAAAAGAAAACCTATATGTAACCGTGTTCGAAGGAAGTCCTGAAGAAGGCGTACCCTTTGACCAAGAGGCCTATGATATTTGGAAAGAGCGTATCGCCGAAGATCATATCCTCTTAGGGAATAAAAAGGATAATTTCTGGGAAATGGGAGATCAAGGCCCTTGTGGTCCTTGTTCTGAAATTCATGTAGATATTCGTTCGGAAGAAGAAAAAGCTAAGGTAGCAGGTCGTGATTTAGTCAATAATGATCACCCACAGGTAATTGAGATTTGGAACAACGTCTTTATGGAGTTCAACCGTAAGGCCGATGGTTCCTTGGAGAAACTCCCTGCACAGAATGTGGATACAGGTATGGGCTTTGAGCGCCTTTGTATGGTGCTACAAGGCAAGCAGTCCAACTATGATACGGACGTCTTTACACCCCTGATCCACAAGGTAGAGGAAATTACTAAAACAAAATATACCAATGGGATCAAGGTAACCCCCGAACAAGAACAGATCAATGTGGCAATACGTGTAATTTCCGACCACATTAGGGCGGTCGCCTTTGCTATTGCTGACGGACAATTACCCTCCAACAATGGAGCTGGTTATGTGATTCGCCGTATCTTACGCCGTGCCATTCGTTATGGCTTTACTTTTTTAGGACAGAAAGAACCTTTCATCTATAAGTTGGTAGAGACCTTGGCTAAGCAAATGGGCGGCACTTTCCATGAGTTAGAAAAAGAGTTCCTCTTGATTGTAAGTGTGATTAAGGAAGAAGAAGCCTCTTTCTTGCGTACATTGGAGCAAGGGCTATTGATGCTCGATGTGATGATACAGAACACTACCGATAAGCAACTCTCAGGTAGTAAAGCCTTTGAACTCTATGATACTTATGGTTTTCCTAAAGACCTCACAGCCCTTATTCTCTCAGAACGTGGTATGACCTTGGACGAGGCCTCTTTTGAGGAGCACCTCCAAAAGCAGAAAGAACGCTCTCGTGCAGCTGCTCAAGTGAAAGCAGGCGACTGGGTCGTACTTCGTGATGACGAAGAAGAAGAGTTTGTCGGATATGATACACTGGAGGCAGTGGTACGCTTGGTCAAATACCGTAAGGTAGAAAGCCAAAAGGATGGTACCCTTTACCAATTGGTATTCAACACTACTCCTTTCTACCCTGAAGGAGGAGGACAAGTAGGAGACCGAGGTACGTTACAGTCGGCCAATGGAGAAATCATTTATATTATAGATACAAAGAAGGAGAACAACCTTATTATCCACTTAGCAGAACACCTGCCCGAGAACCTTACCGATCCGTTCAAGGCGGAAGTACACCTTGCTGGTCGTACTTTGGCACAAGCCAACCACAGTGCTACTCACCTATTGCATCAAGCACTAAGAGAGGTATTGGGTACTCATGTGGAGCAAAAGGGTTCGCATGTATCTCCAGAGGCTTTGCGCTTTGACTTTTCACACTTTGCCAAACTCACTCAGGAAGAACTCACTGAGGTAGAGCGCTTGGTGAACAAACGTATCTATGAGAAAATTCCACTTCAGGAGCATCGCAATATTCCTATCCAACAGGCTTTGGAGGCTGGAGCTATGGCTCTCTTTGGAGAAAAATATGGCGATAAGGTACGTATGATACAGTTTGGCGAAAGCCGAGAACTCTGTGGGGGTACCCATGTGAAGAATACAGGAGACATCTGGTTCTTTAAGATTGTTTCCGAAGGAGCCGTAGCCGCGGGGGTACGCCGTATAGAGGCTATTACCAATGCGGGTGCCCTTAAGCACTTCTTATTACAAGAGAAACTCTTGGAAGAGGTTAAATCCTCCCTTAAAAACCCTCAAGATCCTGTCAAGGCTATTGCTAATTTACAAGAGGAAAATGCACGCCTACACAAGGAGTTGGAGCAACTCAAGAGAGAGCAGGCCAAACAGCTCAAGGGCGAACTCAAGGGCGAGTTTGTTCCCGTTGGCGATGTACAATGCCTCTCTAAGCGCTTGGATTTGGATCTAGCCACTCTTAAGGACTTAGCCTTTATGCTTGGTGAAGAAGTCAAAGATGCCTTTATTCTCTTTGGCTCTGCTCAAGAAGATGGCAAGGCCTTACTCTTGTGCTATATCAACAAGGAATTGGCTAAGAACAAAGGTTTAGATGCAGGAAAGATTGTACGCGAATTGGGTAAATGTATCCAAGGAGGCGGCGGAGGTCAGCCTTTCTTCGCTACCGCAGGGGGTAAAAAGACTGAAGGTATCGCTGAGGCTTTGGAAAAGGTAAAAACCATGTTATAACACCTATAACAAAATAGCTAATACATAATAAATGGCGTTTCTATTTATGTAGAGACGCCATTTGTTGTATTTTAAAAAATATACTGAGCTGCTGCCCTATCATATTTCTCAGGATATTTTTCTTTTACATAAGAATTGACATCAAAGAGAATACGCAGGGTGATAGGGATGTTTTTCTCCTTATATCGGCGTGCCCAAAAGGAATATGCCCAGCGTATTGCCGTATCTTCTATATCACTATTGTTCAGATCTCGGCGGAGTTCCTCAGAGAGATTGTACTGAGTATATATCCTTACCAGTCCTCTTAGTTGGTTTTCTAGCATCCATTTCTCACTATAACCTCCTGAAGCAGGCTCTTCTTTCTCGGTTTGTTCCATCACTCGGTTGATGTCTTTGTATAAAGAGATATTGTTCTTATCCAGATAATACACCTTAAGTAGGTAACGCGCTCTAGCACTATAACGGAGCAGTTGATTCTGATCCATATTTTCTAGGGTAAAAGTACCGAAATGTTTCCAAAAGGAGGAGAGCATATAAGAGTCTTTGCCGAGTTCCGTCGTGAAATTATAGAGGTTTTTTCCTTGGGCATCTTTGCTTTCTTTACTACGGTCTATCTCACGAGAGATTTCTTCTAAACCAAGTACAGATTTCACCTGATCGAATAATTTTGTAAAGAAATCACGACCAAATTTATCAGAATCCCACTTGTAAAACTCCTCAGGCTTATCCCATTCCATATAATCCTCTTGGTCTGCCTTAAAAGCAAGCGGATTGTAGGTCCCTTTGGTTTCTTCTTCAATACGATAGGTAATACAAGGCTCATCCTCTTCTTCAGGACTCTCTTCTATAGGTTCTTCTTCTTCATAATATACATAAGAGTCGGTCGCTCTTGGCTCAGGGTCGTAATCTTTATTGATATAGGAATAGTCATCAAAATTCTGCTCTTTCGGCTGTTTATGATAGGCATAGATACTAATACCCGATACAAAGGCAAGGGTGATACCACAAATGGCCAAAGCCACACCTCCCAATAGTCGAATACCGCGTCGCCAAAGCCATCTGCCTAAAAGAAAAACGGGAAGGCACCCCGCAAAGGCTGCCATAAACATAAGTAAGGAGGTGTCTTTTTCTAATTCGAAGGAAAAATGATTCGTCAGATAGATGATAAGATAATTGATAACCAATATACCTATGAAAATAACCTCCCCCAGTAGGAAATCCTCCATCCAAGGTAGGGCTTTAAGTGTTTTTTTCTTGATATAATACCAAATAACCCCTATGATATTTCCCACTACCATAGAGAAAAACAAGAAAAGGCAGAGGGAATGTAGCAGCAAGAAAAAGGAGTTGCCATACTGACTATTATCGATAAGGACATAGAAGGGAGAGAGTATGACTTTCAGGAATTCTTCAGCAGGTTCGTACCCATACAGATAGACCTTATCGTTGATAAATTGGGTTATAAAAACAAGTAGGCCAACGATAGCAAGCGAAGTGAGCTGCACCAATACTATCGAACGTAAAAGATATTTTTTCATAGGCTTTTGTCTTTCTTATACAGGACAAAAGTAAATAAAATTTTTTATATATAAGAAAAAAATAGTATCTTTGCCTCCTTAAATTAAGTATAAATAAACATGGCTCTTACCGTCAATGACCTTAAGCGTGGGGATAAATGTCTTATCAAGGATGTAGCTACCGAACAGTTGCCGATAAAACTATTGGAGCTGGGCTGCCTTCCTGGCAATAGTATAGAACTGGTCGAGATAGCCCCTTTGGGAGACCCACTCTATTTGATTATTAATGATACTCATATGGCTATTCGCCGAGAGATGGCACAATATATTGAGGTAGAACTCTCTAATTCAGATTCCAATGAGTAAGCATGAGATAAAAGTAGCACTGATAGGAAACCCCAATGTGGGAAAATCCTCTATCTTCAACCTGCTAACAGGTATGAACCAGCATGTGGGAAACTACCCAGGGGTTACTGTGGATAAGAAAGTGGGCTTTTGTAAGCTTTCCCAAACGATCAATGCCCGAATATACGACCTACCAGGCACCTATAGCACCAATCCCAATTCTATGGACGAGAAGGTGGCCATCAGTTGTCTCTTGGACAAAGATGATATAGATTTTCCCGATGTGGTAGTGCTGGTGGCCGATGTGGAAAACCTCAAGCAAAACCTCTATCTCTATACCCAGATAAAGGACTTTGGCATTCCTATGATCTTGGCCATCAATATGGCTGATCGGATGAAGCCTCGTGGTATCACCATAGACATACCCGCCTTGGAAGCCGCACTCCATACACGCATAGCTCTTGTGAGCACTCGACAGAAAATGGGGATAGAGGAGTTGAAAGAGTTGATTATCAATTACAAAAAACTCCCCTTGGAGAAGGTTATAGATATCAACCGTATAGACCCTACTTATTTCAAAACGCTCAAGGAGAAATTCCCCAATGAAGAATTAGGCAAACTCTGGATGGTCATCTCTCAAAACTTTGAGGTGATAGGGGCATTGCGCAAGGTCGAAATTCAAAAAGAGCATATAAAAACCGAGGCCGAAATCAAGAAAATGCAGCAGCGGGAGACCATTCTCCGTTATCAGGCTATAAACCATGCACTCAAGGATACTTATAAGGTAACAGCAGTGGGTACTCGTGCCCTTTTGGATAAAATTCTTTTGCACAAGGTATGGGGCTATGTGATTTTTATGGCCATATTACTGCTGATTTTCCAAATGATATTCTATGTAAGTGAATACCCCAAAGGATGGATAGAAAGCGCCTTAGGCTGGGTAGGCACTTGGATCGGCAATGTATTGCCCGAAGGCTCGCTCACCTCCCTTCTGGTAGATGGGGTGATTCCAGGGCTTACTGCCGTAGTTTCTTTTGTTCCCCAGATAGCGCTGCTCTTTTTCTTTATCTCCCTACTAGAGGAAAGCGGTTATATGAGTAGAGTGGTTTTCCTTATGGATAGGATCATGCGTCCCTTTGGGCTTAATGGTAAGGGAACTATTCCGCTAATCTCAGGTGCTGCCTGTGCTATACCTGCGGTAATGGCTACCCGTACTATTGAGAGCTGGCGTGAGCGATTAATTGCTATTCTGGTAACTCCCTTTATTACTTGTTCGGCAAGACTGCCTATCTATCTGATTATGATAAAGCTCGTGATTCCAGAGGGAAATTACTTCTTCTTTAACAATCAGGCAGTAGCGCTTTTCTTACTCTATATGTTTGGCGTATTTATGGCCATCTTCTCCGCTTGGCTCTTGAGCAAGTTCTTGGTGCTGAAGAATGCGTTCCAAACACACTTTATTGTAGAGATGCCAACCTACAAAGTACCTTTGGCACGAAATGTGCTACTAACCGTATATGATAAGTCTAAGGCCTTCGTTCTCAGTGCAGGGAAGATTATATTCTTCATGACGGTACTCATCTGGTTCTTACAGACCCATGGGCTAAGTGAGAAGTACCGCAATGCTGAGGTACATACCGAGCAGCTGGCCAGCCAATATGGTTGGGATGAGGACGAGAAGGAACACTACCTTTTAAGCTATCGTACCGAAAACTCCCTTTTGGGAAATATGGGCAAGTTTGTAGAACCTGTGTTCCGTCCCTTAGGCTATGACTGGAAGATCAGTATAGCTGTATTAGGTTCCTTTGCCGCACGTGAGACCTTTGTAAGTACCTTGGCCACTATCTATAGTTTGGGTGAGGTAGATGTAGAAGAAGGTGAGGCTGAACAACGCACGGTAGTGGCTCGTTTGCAACAAGAGATGCGTCCCGACGGCACCCCTGTCTTTAATTTGGCCACGGGGGTCTCTATCCTACTATTCTTTGCCTCCGCTATGCAGTGTATCAGTACCTTTGCCATCGTACGCAAGGAAACCAATAGCTGGAAATGGGCTATTTTGCAATGGGTTTTCATGACTGGCTTTGCGTATCTTTCGGCCTTTGCTGCTTATCAGCTTTTGAGTTTATAAACAAAAGTTTAATTAGTTAAGATGAAATAAATTGCGTTTCTACAAATTGGCTTGTACCCGGATAGAGACGCAATTTATTGCGTCTTAGAAGGTTTAGCCTTTCTTCATTTTAACTATTGATTGGCATTAAAAAAGTAGGAATACTCGTTTTTTTTGATTACTTTTGCGAGAAATTTAAAATCATCTTATCATGACTGGACTTATTATTGTCATTGCCCTTGTAGTGGTAGTCGCGCTTTGGTACATCAGTGCCAATAACAAATTGGTAGCCTTGGCCAATAACCGAGAGAATGCTTTTGCTGATATAGATGTACAGCTCAAGCAGCGCCATGACCTAATTCCACAGCTAGTAGCTGCTGTAAAGGGCTATATGAACCACGAGGCGGAGGTACTCACTCGCGTAACTCAAGCGCGCTCTCAGGCGCTCAGTGCCACTACCGTAAATGATAAAATTGAGGCTGAAAAAGAACTCTCTTCAGCTATGCGTGCTCTCAGTATACAAGTAGAGGCCTATCCAGAACTGAAAGCCAATACCAACTTTATGCACTTGCAGGAAGAGATTGCTGATATAGAGAACAAATTGGCCTCTGTACGTCGTTATTTCAACTCCACTACCAAGGAACTCAATACGGCAATCCAATCCATTCCTACCAATATTGTCGCAGGCTTTAAACACATGACTCCTCAGCCATTCTTTGACTTAGGAAAAGAGGAACGCAAACAATTGGATAAAGCACCAGAGATTTCTTTTTCGTAAGTAATACCATGCCTTGTTAAAGGTTAAAAAGAGAAACTATGGCAACCGTTACAGAATTATACCAAGCTGTCAGAGATAAATTTGGAATAGAAATAGCAGAGCTTCTAACCTCCTATATAACACATCTTACAGACCTCACAGAGATAAAGAAGGAGCAAACAGAGCTAAGGATAGACATGGCGCAAGTTCGTTCTGAAGTCTCACAACAGCGCTCTGATCTTACAGCAGAATTAGTAAAACTCCATACAGAAATCAAGCTATTACGTATGGATATGGAAGGGCATGTAGTACAGCTTCGTGCAGAAATTTCTCAAGTTCGTACAGATATGGAGGGACATGTAGTACAACTCCGTGCAGAAATCTCTCAAGTTCGTTCAGAACTCAAGGAAGAAATAGCACAGCTCCGTGCAGAAATCTCTCAGGTTCGTTCTGAACTCAAGGAAGAAATAGCACAGCTCCGTGCAGACATGGAAGTACATGTGGCACAACTTCATGCAGAAATCTCTCAGGTTCGTTCAGAACTCAAGGAAGAAATAGCGCTACTTCGTTCTGAACTAAAAGAAGATATCCATAAGGCCTTTACACAGATGAATAATAATATCATAAAATGGTTAGTAGGCTTCTTTATCTCTATGATGCTTATGATATTGGGGTTATATTTTACAAAATAGTCCCATAGGAATTATTATGCATAGGTTTTACTTGTCATTACTTTTTACCTTTTACTTTAGTTAAGGAATGCAATACCTCGGAATACAACAACAAATAACAAGAAATAATACCAAGTCTGTATTGTTTCTCTTGGCGTTCCCACTACTTATTTTAGTAGGGGTATATGTGGTATTGTATGTGCTCTCTGACCAAGATATAGAACAAACCAATATGCAATTCCTTTCAGTAGTTCCTATAGTACTGGCGGGAGTGGGTATATGGTTTGTTATCTCCTACTTCTTCCATACCCAGATGATCCAAATGGCAACTCATTCGGAGCCTTTGGAGCGTAGGGATAACAAGCGGGTGTATAACCTGACAGAAAACCTATGTATGTCGGTAGGAATGCCCATGCCTAAGCTCTATATCATAGAGAGTGATGCGCTCAATGCTTTTGCTTCGGGGATCAATGAAAAAACTTTTGCCATTACCCTAACACGTGGGATTATCAATAGGCTCAATGACGAGGAATTAGAGGGAGTGATCGCCCACGAACTGACGCATATCCGCAATCGTGATGTGCGCCTACTGATAGTCACTATTGTGTTTGTCGGTATCTTCGCCACTATAGCCGATTTGGCCTTACGAATGCTCCTAAACGGAGGGGGTAATATGTTTTCCTCTCGCAATCGCAAGAATGACAAGGGCGGCGGAGCCATGCTCTTGCTTATTATTCTTTTAGTGGCAGGGGCTATCTATTTCCTCTCTATTCTTTTTAAGCTGGCGCTCTCTCGCTCACGTGAATATATGGCCGATGCAGGAGCAGTGGAACTCACTCATAATTCCATGGCACTGGCCAGTGCACTGAGAAAAATATCGGGACACTCTACCCTAAAAGAAGTGGGAAATGACGAGGTGAAGGAGCTTTTTATTGACTACAAAGCTGAAGGCTTTTTCTCTCTTTTTGCCACTCACCCGCCTATTGAAAAGCGTATCCAAGTATTAGAACAGTATTGACAATGCACCCCTCTATCCTCAAATACCTACCCCATCGCCCCCCTATGCAAATGCTCGATACCATCACTCTTATCAATGATACAAGTATTGTTACTTGTTTTCAGATCAAGGAAGATTGTATCTTCTTGTGCGAGGGATACTTCACCGAATCGGGATTGATAGAGAATATGGCTCAAACCTGTTCGGCTATTGTGGGACAATTTTTCTTTGATAAAAATGACGAAGGCTCTAAGAAAATCATAGGCTATATCAGCGCTATAAAGAAAGCTGAAATATTTGACCTACCGCAAGTCACCCAAACCATTCGCACCGAGGCCTCCCTGCTCTCTCGTTATGATGATAAGGGGTATAGTATCTGTGCGATGGATTGTGCCGCTTATTACCAGCAGCACTTATTGGCAACCGCACAAATGAACCTTTTTATAAAAGAAAACGACTGATGAAAGAAAACGAACTCCCTCAAGAAAAAGGAGCTTTAGATGGCATGAAAGAGCTTTGTTATGTAACAGATGCTCAGGGAAAATATACCACTGCCCTAAGTGAAGGTTGGGAGGTGAAGAATATTGCCTTGGAGGCTTCTTTTGGCCTTTTACAGGAGCAGATGCAAGAGGCAAAGACTCAGATACAAGCAGGTAAGCAAAGTCCCATAGTGTACTATATGATACGTGAACGTATGGATTGGGCTACCTTAGCTAGTTATATGAACAGATGGCAATGGATTATCAAGAGACATGCTAAGCCTAAGGTATTTGCTCGTTTGTCAGAGAAGACTTTGAGAAAATATGCGGAAATATTTGGAATTTCTGTAGAAGAACTTAAAAACTTCTCAGCGATATGATAGAAAAAGTAGTAGAAGTAACCCATTTGTATAAGAAATATAAAGAATCTGAGGATTTTGCCCTGAAAGACCTCTCTTTTGCTGTGCAGAAAGGAGAAATTTATGGCGTTTTGGGCACCAATGGGGCAGGGAAAACGACTCTCATGTCTATTCTTATGGGAGGGATTCAGCCTACTGCTGGAAACTTCACTATAAGTGGACTCTCTTATAAAGGACAAGCCCAACAAATTCGCTATAAAATAGGGGTTGTACCTCAGGAATATGCCCTCTACCCTACCCTTACGGCAAGGGAAAATCTCCATTATTTTGCTAGCTTATATGGACTTAAGGGCAAGCAAGTACAAGAGCGAGTCACTCAAGGACTGGAGCGGGTTGGTCTTCTAGAGGTAGCAGATAGGAAAATCAAACACTTCTCTGGAGGAATGAAGCGGCGTATCAACCTTTTGGCAGGTATTCTTCACACCCCTGAAGTACTTTTCTTAGACGAACCTACCGTAGGGGTCGATGTGAGTTCCAAACTTATCATCATAGACTACCTAAAAGAACTTAATAGACAGGGTATGTCTGTACTATACACCTCCCATCATATGCAAGAAGCACAGGATTTTTGCCACAGAGTGCTTATCTTAGATAGAGGCCTCTTACGCTGTGAAAACACCCCTGAAAACCTTATAGCTGAAAACCAAGTCCAAAACTTGGAGGAGGTGTTCGTTCGTCTCACTTCTCAAGATATAGCCTATGAATAAGTTGGTTGCTTCTATCCATAAGGAAATACTGCTTATTAGCAGGGACTTAGGAGGGCTTATTATCCTATTTGTAATGCCCTTGGTCTTAGTTGTTACCATTACCCTCTTGCAGGATGGTGCTTTTCGCAATATCACCGAGCAAAAAACGGCCGTGCTATTGGTAGATAATGACTATGGGGCAGTAGGAGCACATATACGCAAGAGCATGGAAGAGAGTGGTTTCTTTTCGGTTCTCTCCGATGATGCTATCAGAGATCTTAGCGAGACAAAGGCTAAGCGTATGATACGTGAAGGAAAATTCCCCATGGCCATTGTGCTCCCCGCTCACCTCTCCGAAGACCTTGAGCGTGAAGTAAAGCAAAAGGTAGATAGGATACTCAGTGCTTTTATGGAAGAGACGTCTATTGAAGATTCTCTCAAACCTTTTGAACCCAAGGAGATACGTCTCTACTTTGATCCTACCTTACCACTCTCCTTTAAGGAAACGGTCAAAACCCATATAGATAAGATGATGTATCAGGTAGAAAATCGTTCTATCTACACTGCCTTTGAAAAGGAATTAGGGGAAGGCAAACAACTGCCTTTCTCCACAGAAGGAAGTCTCGTTACTTTTACTGAAATCAATCCTACCCCTGCTGCTCAACTGCCCAATTCGGTACAGCACAATGTACCTGCATGGGCGCTCTTTGCTATCTTTTTTATCACCATTCCACTCTCGGCCAATATCGTAAGAGAGAAGACACAAGGGACAAATATACGACTTTTGACCTCTCCTCTTTCTTATGGGGAGTTGCTTATGGCCAAGATCTTAGTGTTCTTAGTTATAGGTATCCTACAGTTTGTCCTTATGGTTCTGCTGGGTTTGTACCTTTTCCCTCTTATGGGATTACCTGCTTTGGAGATAGGCGGACGTGTATGGGGACTATTGGCTGTAGCTACGGCCTCCACTACGGCTGCCATTGGCTTGGGGGTACTTTTGGGAACCCTCTGCCATACCCAAGAACAGTCGGCACCACTGGGAGCAACACTTACAGTAATCTTGGCTGCTATCGGCGGGGTATGGATTCCTGTATTTGTAATGCCTCCCTTTATGCAAACCATAGCTAAGCTCTCTCCTATGAACTGGGGTTTGCAGGCTTTCTATGAGGTACTTCTTAGAGTAGGTGAGTTCTCAGCTATAGCAGGCAAAGTGGGACTTTTACTGCTGTTTTTTATTCTTTGTATAGTAATTTCTATAGTATATGACAAGGCAAAAAGAAATCTATAGACCTACCTCTTTAAGTGAAACGGTGCAACTCAGGGTACGCTTTAGCGAGACGGATCCCTTAGGTATTGTATGGCATGGCAACTATATCAAGTACTTTGAGGAGGGGCGGGAGGCTTTTGGTAGGAAATATGGTATTTCCTATCTGGAGGTAGAGCGCCATGGATTTGCTACCCCTATTGTAAAGAGTGTATGCGAACATAAGAAAATGGTGCGCTACGGAGAACTCTTAGCGGTAGAGACTAACTATATGGATACCTCTGCGGCCAAATTGGTCTTCCAATACTATATCTACAATGAGCAAAAAGAGTTAGTCTGTACAGGTGAGACCGTACAGGTATTTACCCACTTGAAAGAAGGTACCCTTTGCCTATATAATCCAGAATTTTATACCCAATGGAAAGAGAAACACCTATCACACTCCTAATCATAGATAGCGATACCCAGTGGCTGGAATATATAGCACCTACCTTGCAACAAGCTGGATTTGAAGTGCTCACCGCCATATCTGGAGCACAGGCATTGCGTATCATTAAGCGAACGACACCCGAACTATTACTGCTGAATATCTTCTTGCCCGACACCGATGGTGTGGAAGTATGCGAGCGATTGCGCCAAATGCAACTGCCTACCCGTCCTGTCATTGTGCTATTGGCCGAAGAGAACCAAGATTATGCGCTCCTTGCGGGCTTTGAGGCGGGAGCCGATGATTTTATATACAAGCGTTTGAAAACCAAGCTTTTTATCTACAAGCTTGAGGCGCTTGTTAAGCTCTGTTTCCAAAAACGCAAAGAGGTGAAACAGCCCTTGGTCTATGGAGATTTCTCTTTGGACGAAGAGACATATACCCTTACTAAAGGAGATAGGCAATATGTATTAACAAAAAAAGAATATGAGCTACTCTCCTTGTTGCTCTCCGCCCCTAACCGACTTTTCTCCCGTGAGGAAATAGCCACTCACATTTGGGCAGACCCTGCCGTAGCACACAGCCGGACCATTGACGTCCATATAGGAAAGCTCCGAGACAAACTCGGCCAGACAAGGATTAAGACCACCAAGGGCGTGGGGTATAGGTTAGTGTAGTAGTCTTCTAACCACATGATCCCAATCAGGATAGGTTTCTGAGCCAAAAAGGATTAGCTCTCCTTGGAAGTTTTCTGCTCCGTTTTTAGTACGGTCATCTACAAGGTAATCCCCCCGATTGAGGTCTTTGTGATGACTGAGTATCAATCGCTTATACAGGGGGCTATCTTCTTCTTTCGCGAAGTATTTCTGTATCCATTGCAATTTATCGCTCCAAGCAGAAGGATTACGCCAAGGTGCTGTAGAAAGCACATATATATCATAATGCTCAGCCAACGCATTGACCGCCTCGACCGCCCCTTTCATAGGTTGCATAAGTGAGAAAATACCAGGTGTCTCATCATAATTGCCCTTATAGGCTTCTTTCAGTTCATCGGATAAGGCTGCAATCCCAGTGGGAAAATCCACCAGCACATTATCCATGTCTATATAAAGGATTTTTTTCATGATTTTCTGCTATTTATAAGAGTAAAAATGTCACCGACAAGTTATCTCCTTGTGAGAAATCTTGCCCTATCACAAAAGAGTATTCCAGTTGATTACCCATAGCCTTGGTAATTTCTTCGTTTATAACCGCTACTTCATCCAGCGTTACTGGCTGCTTATCATAGTTTAGAATTAAGAAGATCTTCTTTATCTTCCCTACCTCCTCTTCTAAAGAAGCTAAGATTTGGGCAACTGCCTTTTTAGCTCGGTCTTCTCCTTTGGCTATTCCCCTTGCTATAATATCTATCCCAGCTTGAGCTGCTAAAAGTTGCTGATTTTCAAGACTATTGTCCTGAAAGATATTGACAAGACCACCCACTATGGAGGCTACTGTTTGGGAAGTGCTATCAAAGAAATTCAATTTCCCTTTATTTTCTTCTGTTTCTTCCTTGGGTCTATTTTCCCGTTCTTGAGCAGTATATAATCTAAGTTCTTCCAAATAGTCATATATTTCTCTTATATCCATATTACAAACTGGACTATGAGTATGTTCCTTTTCTTCTTTGGGGAGGTGTCGGTGTTTTTCGTTATCCACTACGAGCACCTTATCAATATAGTTTCTGAGCTGTGTTATGGCTGCTTGTGAGCGTTTAAGGGCTGCTAAACTCTCAATGGAGAAAGGGGTCGTGATTACCGCTACACAAGGGATGCCCATCTCCTTGCAGAGCTTAGCAATGTAGGGAGTCGCCCCTGCTCCTGTACCACCACTTGTCGCAGCAATAAGATATACCATAGTACTGCCTTCCAATACTTGCTTGATTTGCTCCTCACTCTCTTGAGCTGCTTGTAACCCCTTCTGAGGCTCACGATTAGTGTCTGTGAAAAACTCCTTTCCCAATAGGAGCTTATTCGGCACTAGATTCCTTTCTAAGCTCTCTTTATCGGTATTAAAGACCCAAAGATCAACCTCCTTGGGCCGATTATACTTATACATAAAGGCAAGATCATTACAGCCTACACCTCCTACTCCTATTATCTTAATAGACTCATTTACGTTTTTAGTATCCATAAAAAATTATTGAATTATTTCTCTTTGTTAATTTTAAAAGCACACTCCCTGAAAAGGAAAAGATTCATCTCAAGGAGTGGCTTTTTAATCATTCCTCCCTAACTACCTTGCTCGAATCACTTTTTGTATTTTCTCTTGGAAAGTTTCATAGCACTCTTGGCGTAAGGAGACTATAGTTGTGCAGCCTCTAAGCCGCATGCTTGTTCTTCTGCTAAATTAATAGAAGCCATAAACTGTTCTATTATCAGGAAGTCAAAGATTTCTTGCACCTCATAAAAGTTCAGTTCATGTAAGCCCCTACCCTGTTGCTGGCCTTTGCCTAAGATAATGAATAGTTCCATATCTTTAGGATTGGGCTGATCAGTAGGTTGCCCAAAATCATAGCTGACACTTGAGTTGTTAATTTATCTGTTCTTTTATATATTCATCTATCAAAGGATTCATGTGATTCCAAAGAATATAGTCATCTAATGCCGCAAAGTAATGTCGTAGAGGATATTTCCCAAAGAAAGTCTTCAGGTCATCTTGATATACAACTTCTAAGTGGTCTATAGCACAAGTTCTCAACTCATCTAAGGCAATCTGTGCTATATTTTTTCTATATCCCCCCTCATAGGTAGCGGGGAAAGCTACTACCACAGAGGTAGGAATACTCATTGAATGTGCTGCTTTTGCTATAAGTGGCGTAATCTTTGAGCCAGTCTGCCCTCCTAATGAAGTATAGAGGAATAAACGCTTTACACCAAGTAGCATTTCTTCTATATTAGGTACTTGAGAAAGATTGTATTCGAGAAAGGTATAGGAAGCCCTTAGCTTTTGCTTCGCATTTGCTAAAAAATTAACTCCTCCCCCACCTACTCCTATAAGAGTGATCTCCTGAGAGATAGCTTCAATTGCTTTTGCTCTTTTTTCGTAGTCGGATTGATATTTCTCCAACTCCTCAATAGGCGATGTATTATTTTTCATAATTCGGATATTTTTAAATTACTTCTTTACAGTGATGAGTAGTACAACCACAAGGCTATTTCCTAATAATGGTTTTGTTTGGTCTTCAATAGAAACAGTCGTTGGACAGTCAATAGGAATCTCCTTCCGTATAGACTCAGCTATTTCTACTATTTCTTCTTTGCCTGCCTTCTTCCTGCCACTAGAGAAGACACGTACAACAAGCGACTGGGCCTCCCTAAGGCTCTTTATAGGAAGTGCAGAAGCTTTTATAGACACTTTTGCGGAGGTCAGTGCGGTGGTAATAGCTTGTTGAGCACGGGATTTCGCACTGCCTTTCCCTGATGCTACATGGGTTACAAAACCTTTTCTTGGGTTCTCTATTACATCTCGAAATTGATTATAATCATCAGAGAAATAGCTGATACAATTGTCGATGATAGAAAGTACCCTCGGATAGGAATCCTCTTCTTTTACAATATATATGCCATCTAAGGATTGGCGAAATGACTTCAATTCTTCTGATTGGGTAGCCTTCTGCCTTTCTGAGATAAGAACACCTATAGTGGCAATCCCCAGCTCCTTACATAACTGGGTTATAGTTACAGATTCTGTGATAATTTCATTCACATAAGCAACAAAGAACACCAGCTCTGTTTCGTCTTCTAAGATCGTTCCTATTTGCTCCTCTGTATACGCTTTCTCCTTATCTAAGAACACATAGTCTGCGCCTTTAAGAGTATTTTCTTTTTCTATAAAAGTTATGGCTTCAGCACTCTTCTTCCCGAAGCTAACAACCTTAATGGGGGTTGATTTCTTAGTCTTCATAATAAAATTATTTTTAAAGTTATACATAGCTTCTAATAACAGTACAAATATAAAGCGAATTTTTGAGGTGTTTTGTATGAGTTCGTATGCCCTCTATACCAACTCATAAAGCTCAAGCTCTATAAGAACCTTGTCCTTAAGTAGTTGAAAATGTGTTATTCTATCCTTCATCGACTGAGTAAATGAAGAATCTTCATCATCTTCTTCAACTAAACTTATAACAAATAATTCTATTTGCTCTCTAAGAAATATATAGTAAAGCCTGATGATCTGAAAGCTCCATAGCTCAGCTAAGATTTTATCTGTCATCTGTCGATCCTCACTGCCCTTTACGACCACCATATGCAAGTCTATTTGTGGCAGGCTATCCTGTGACTTATTGATCTTGAAATAGTATTCCATAGAAGCGGAAGCAAAGATAAATCGGTATAGTAAGTCCCAATCAAAGATATCATCATACTCAGAAGCATCATGACAAGTGAAAGGAAGGGCTGCAAATTGAGATAAATATCTTTTATATATTTCTGACTCCTTAAAGTCTTTTCCCTTAAGGGTTCCAAAATAGAAGTCGTACTGAGAGAGGGTTTCTTTTAGGTCTTCCTCCTTGTATAGGTCTTCAATGACTGAATCAATAAAAGGTTTTTCTTCTTTCATGGTGAGTTATTTTTAGTGTTTTATTCTGTTTTTTAAGTAATGTAGATCGATGCAGAGTTTTCTACTCTCTGTAGCCTCTGTAGGGATTTGTACCTGCTGCATATCCTGTTGGAGAATTTCCCAAAGCAGGCTGTTGAGCCCTCTAACACCCAACTGCTTATCGGCAGCATAGGAGGCTAATTTCTGTATGGCTTTTTCCTCTACCTTTAGGGTAGTATTATGCAGTTTGAAAAAATGCTCATAGCTGCGCAAGGGAGAGGAATCACCCAATAAAATTTCTTTTAATATAGCAGGAGTAATAGGCTTAAGGGCTACAAAATCACTGATACGCCCCAGTATCTCTCGTTTTTTGATAACCTTAAGGAAATCCTCACGAGTGGCCTTATCATAGAAAGTGCCTTCCTCTTTGCCTGTCTTTGTCTCCGATGACACAAACCCATTTATTCTTGCTTTATTGAGTTGATCAAAAACACCTGTAAAAAGGAATAGTATTTTCTTAGTAGAAATAGTATGACTGACCTTACTATTATATAAAGAAGGGGTGGAAAAAGTGGCCTTACCATTGTCATCAATAAGATTGAGCAATTCATTGATAATTCTATCGTTATAGGTGCCGCTATAGAAGAGTTTGTCAAACTCATCGAGGAGGATAACTGACTGTTCTACTGCCGCAAGGTTTTGGCCGGTTCGCTGGTAAATCTCTGCAAATACATCCGTCAGGGAAGCCCCTACGATTCCTTCTTGTACGACAGAATTGCAATTAATAACACCGAACTCACTACCCAATACATCGGCCAGTACCTGTACGCTATAGGTCTTCCCCACCCCCGTAGGCCCGTAGGCCAAGAGATTCGCTTTAGGCAAAGAAAGATCCGAAGTCCGTAGTCGCTTATAGTGGGTATAGAGGCATAAGGAAAGTTTCCTAAGGTAGGCATCTTGGCCTTTTACATATTTTTGAGCATAAGCATATAAGGTAGTAGGTGTGATAAAATCCTCTCCTATATCTAAGAAAGACAAGTGTGTACGCTTGCACAATTTCTTTATTTGAGAGAGGGGTACCTCCTCTATATGGGTCATCCAATTCTTCAGATAAGCCTTGGCCTGCTGGCAACACTGCTGATAACGGTCAGTCCCTTGTAGCTTACTCACTTCCTCGGCAAAGCCCAAGAGGTGCTGTTCCAACTTCTGTTGGAGGTTCTTTTTAAGTGCCTCGCTCTTTTTAGGTAATCCCTCCAAGATACGCTTTACAAAAGGAAAGTCCAAGGAAGTATTAGTAAGGAGCAGTTCTTTGATTTGGGTATCTATATTTTGCATTTCCATAGTGTTGTTCTTTTGGAATGCAAGTTACGTTTTTCTTAGCCGATAGGGGTATGAGTTGGTATGAGCTATTTAGTGATCCTTAATTTTGTTATATAAGTCAAGTTCATTGTTGTTTCTAAAGAATATCACCTCTTCGAAAGTGAGAGCTATATCTTGTAGCCTATTTATAGTTCTTCTGCTTGTATTTGGGGTTAGGCGTAAGCATTTACTGGTGATCCTATTATCAGGTTTTTTATAGGTCTCATTTTCATCAAACTTATAATTTATCAAAAAATAATTAACTGCTGCTATTTTATGATTCTTTATCAGATTCTCTTCTGAAAATTCTTTTTCTATCCAATAATATAAGTAAATAGCAAAACGACGAATAATAAGCTTATTTACAAAAGTTTTCCTATCTTCATTATAATTCAATTCCTTTATTTTATTCTTTAATTCTCCAATAGAAATTACTCCCACTAAATTTTCAATTATTTCTTCTTTATATTTATTGAAATCAGATTTTTCTTTTATATTTTCAAATTTTTCAAAATATTTTTCTATTATATCATCACCTATTCCATCACTTTCTAACATATATCTAATATCAGCTTTCAATAAATTAGTCCATATTCTTTCTATCCAGTAATCTTCAAATATCTTTTCAACCCATTTTTCAACATATTCTTTATTAGAAAGTTCTTTTTCCTCTATTTTCCACTCACTTTTATAACTTTTACTTTCTAATAATTCTTTGGTTTCTTTAAACTCCTTGATAAATATATTACTTTTATTATTGTTTATCTCATTTTTAAAACTATTTATAAGCTTTATAGCTTCTGTATCTATCTTTTTAAGCTCTTTTTTCTGCATCAAAAGCCACTTATAAAACTCAAAGAGTTTTTCACTTCCAAAGGCATTGACCTTTAGTCTTTCTTCGGTATCGGCAGCCCAATAGTGAAGTTTCTGGATAAAATGGACGCGCTGTTCTGCTGTTGAGAGTACCAATTGCTTATTCTCAGGAACAATCAGTATAGAGCTAAGGCTGGAGATACGATGCTGGAACATTCTGGGAAGCTCCGAAAGCGCTATAAATACACAATAATGCCCCATGGCAACTACCTTCTCTATAAAACAGTAGCCCTGAGGTTCCAGCATGCGTTGATTATAGTAATCCTCTGGCTTGTCCCATATACGGAAATCCACCACTACAACCTTGATCTCATTTCTTTTATCTTGTTTTATTCTCTTTAAGGCCTTGGAAGTTTGGGTACAGTGTATAATCTTTATCTTCCCCTGAGCCTCTTTCTCTAAATCATCTAATAAATTAGCTTCATCCTCTAAGAAAAGGACTTTGTAATTTTTTTGGGGGGTAGATCCCTCCAGAAAGGAAGAAGGACGGGTGTATTCATCGACAAACCAAGGTTCTATCTCGTTGCAGATAGCAATAATATCCTCCACTGTTAGCGGGGATGCTCCCATTTTAGTCTTAATCTCTTCCGCTCTTTGTTGGTAGCCTTCAGCGGCGGTTTCTAAGAGCTTTAGCAGGCGTTGCCTACTGATCTCAATGCTTTCAGGGGTATTCTTTACATCATGGCGAATGGCCTGTACCATCGCTTTACGAGAAGCAAAATGATAGGCATCTTCCTTTTCAAGAGTACCTACTCGCTCCATGTTATAAAAGCGAGCCATATCATCCTTTGTAGCTATAGGAAGTTGGATAAAATGATAACCTAGCGCATAGGCCGCGATAATCTTTTTATGCGGCTCCCGCTGTAGTATCTCGGCTTGGGAGAAAAGGGAAACAAATAGCACCGGGGTAAAGATATGAGAGTTCAGGCAGAGCTCTTGCTGTACCAACTCAATCCCCCACAACTGGGCAAAAGCATGCCCCTCCCAAGTAAGCTCACAGAGGACAACAATCGCATCATAAGCATTGTTCTCTATAGCCTGTTTCTTCCTGTCAAAAGCCACTTTATCATAAATAAACTCGCATGCTATCTTAGAATTTCCTTCGAAGAAAACGTTTTTGAAGTAGTTTTCTAAGAAGCCTAAATCTTCATTAAGACATATCAGGGTTTTCTTGATCATGGCTATTATTGTTTTTAATTGATATTTTTATTTTATCTACATTTTTTTGTTCTTTACAAATTGCAAATTCTATTTGCTTACCTTCTTTTATTAAATTGTATAATTCTTCTTTGGTTATATATTCCTTTGCAAAAACACATCTGATATTTTTTCCTTCTGCTATAGTAAATCCTTCCTTTTTTAATTCTTCTGTATTTATGTCTTTTAAATGCACAACCCAATTAGTTTTCTTCTCTTCAAATTTTCTAATTCTACAGGTATATATCTTAGTATCGTCATATTCTTTATTGACATCTACTAAGTCCTGAACCATTGGAATAATTCCAAAATTCATTCCTGCCTCATTCTTTAACAAATCAAAGATGTTGTCAATAAAAGTATGAAGATCTTGAGTAGTTATATCTTTCCGATGAACAGCTTTATTCCTTATATATATTATATTATTATATTTTCTTTCTTTATCGGGGAGAGCCTTTTTTTCGTCTGGGATCATTTCATTTAGCTTGTCCTTATCAGGAACTTCCCATCCATTTTTTCCTATTGGAATAAAAAAAATTATTTCAAATACCTTATATAAATAAATAACAATCAGACTATTATACAAAGCTAACATATTCCTATATCCATTCTCTATCTCTTTATTACGAATAAAATCTCTATAGAGTTCTATCGTTTCTTCTATCACTTCCCATATCTTTTCTCTTTCTACTATTTTTTTATCCTTTATATCACTATATTTCAAACTTGCTAGATCTTCTAGATTAGATATTTTCTTTACCTCTTTTTTCCAAAATTCTGTCTGCCACCAATAAATATTTCTATTAGCTTTGCTCCCTTTATAGTAGGGTATCAATTTTTTATATAGTACTGATATACTTTTATTTTCTAAGACCAAATGGTATACCAATTGCATAAAACTCATATAGTTTTCCAATAGGGAATCGGTATCATTGCGTTCGTCCAATCCCTTTTTCTGCCAATAGGCAAGAGCTCCCAGTTGGAGCGCTTCTCTATAGGGGTTTCTTTTGTTAGAAGCTGTCGTGATAAGTATGGGGTAAGAGAAAAGAGCCTTTTTCAATCGGGCAAGTACCTTAATGCCAGACAGCTGCGACACTGTTATATCCCCTTTCTCTCCTCGTAGGCGCAAATCTAAAATAAGCAATACTAACTGCCCTTTGTTCTTTTGCTCATGTGCTTCTACCTTAGTTTCTATTGCTTTGATTACCTCATCTACAAATTCTTCATCATCTCCTATTTTCTTATCAGGAACAATGGTCTTAAAGTACTCTTGATTTTCACCACCATAGAGCATATACTGGAATACCTTTGACCAACCTTCCTCTGCTTGGTCATCTACATAAATAATCTGGGGCGGTGTTCTATTGCACCTATCTTTGATGTGCAGATATCTATTCCAAAGACTATCCTGCTGCTCTTTGTTCCCAAAAACTTTTTCTATATGAGCGGAGATATCTTCTATCAGCTCATAAAATCCCTCCTGTATATACTTTCCTTCATTATCTTGCTCTATTTTCTCTAAAATAGCTTGTAGTTCTTCCTTTAATTCCTCCCTAAGTTCATCGGAGGGGATACCCAAACTTCCTCCTGCTTCCAATAGCCTCCTTACAAATGCTTCATATTTCTGTTTTAAGCGTAATTCTACTTCTTTATCACCTAACTCATAAGGGGATTTTTGTAAAAGTCCTATTTCTGTTTCTAATTCTTCTACTACATTTTCCAATCGTTCTCTTACCTCTTCGGGCAATGTCGTAATTTCCCTCTGATCCAAATCCTCTTTCTGTTGGAGTTCGGCTAATATACTTGTTTCATCCAAAGGATTAAGATACTGAGCCAACAATCCCTGTAAACTATTCATGTGCTTCCAAGCCTGCGTATCCTTAAAAAAGTCTTCTAAGGTTTCTATCTGTCCCTGTTGTGGGGAAGCCGCTTGCCCCTGATAAGTTTGTATGACCTTATGCACCTGCCAAAGGGTATAGACCCCCCACCAGTTGGCTATAAAATGGCGATCATCGGCCACTTGTACTTCCGCCTTAAAGAAGGCACTAAGGTCTTGCGGTGCTTGTAAAGCCTTAAGCGTATCGAAATCTAACGCTTGCAAATCAATAGGTAACTGATAGTAGGTTACCCCTGGGGCATATAGGAGTAAATTCTTAGGGTCAGAGAGGATAAAATGCTCCCTTGGTAGAAAAGAAAAGACCACACAATGCTGCTGGTAGCGCTTTAGGCGCAACCGCTTAAGGACTTCTATTCCTGTATGAGTGGTTCGCTGAATAATATGCTGCTTCCCTATAGGAATATAATCCAAACTAATCAGGAACAGATCCACCGTCTCAGTACGTGTTAGCTCCTCTATCTCCTCCAATACCTCTTCTGGAGCACTCCCTATGCAAATGACCTCTTTTCTATTCACTAAGAAATTATAGTCAGAAATAAGAACAATACGAGCCATTATATCTATTTTTGATTATTTATCAGTGCATTGAGGAGTTCATCTCTCTTTTTTGCTAATGCCTCAAAGGCTTTCATTCTTTCATCTTTGTCTTCTGTTTCACAAATTTTCTTAAACTCTTCCATTAGAATAGAAATATTCTTATTCAACTTGTCATCTGCTTCGTCTTTAAAAATAGCAGAGATGATTTCCTGAACTTGGGGCTGGGTATAGAGGGTATCGTTACTTACCCAATTCCCCCCATTAATAGGTAGTTCTAATTCTTCAAGAAACGTCTTTATATTTTGAAGGAAAATATCATATAAACCATTTTCTATATGCTGTCCTACTTTTTTATATTGTCCTTCGATTCCCTCAGGTATACTTTCATCGAATTTTTTCCTATCATCATGATTATTAAGATGATAAACAACATAGACTTGATCATTCTCACCTTTTATCTCCTTTAAAAAGAATTCAAACTTTTCTTTTGTAATAGAATCACTTATCAGAAAAATAAAATCATCTTTATCAAAGCAATCTTTCAATACATTCCCTCTTAAGGTCATTGCTCCTTTCTCTTCCAAGTTTTCTATATTATAGAACTCTTTACTTTTTGCTCCTATGCCTTTGGGCATAAAATTTTTTATATCTACTCGATTTGTAAAAATAAGTAATTTTTTCATCTTAACGTCGAGATTGGTTTAATATATAATTAATTGAATATTTATTTCTATTTTCCACAAAAGCATATAGCAAGGAAGAGATATTCAGATAATTTACCGATAAGGGTAGGTGTTCTAAGGTTTGTCTTCCTCTTCCTGAAGTTACTATAACGCGTGTTACTTTTACCCATTTGTTCAATTGCTTATTAATAGCTTCTGTCCTATTAGTGTCATTGTTATAAATTCGCTCTAAGATTCCATAGTGAATTACTAAAAACTCTGCTTTTTCTATATCGTTTTCTATATATGCTATAATTGCATTTTTATCTTCTTCTGAAAAATGTTCTTTTGCCAAATCTATTTCTTCTTTTTTAGGAATCAGTACATTTATACAACTAAAAATCTCAGCTTCTTTCACCCCTTGAGCATCACTATTCTTTGCAGGATAAAAACTTTCTGCGGCTCTTTGGATACGCTCATCTATTACGATTACTTTATTGAAATAGGCTTCTATTAGTTTCTGACAAATAGGGGATTCATTAGCTATTTTATCTACATATATTGATAGGCTTCCATTATATTCAGGCAGCTTTCGCTGGGCAGCACTAGAGAGAGGCTCTACAGTAATCAGATTTTTGTTTATATCACGGACTACCTCTGACCAAGCATTATAATTACTCAAGTGATCATGAAAAATTACCTGCTTACAAAATTTAAAATCATTAATTCCCTCTGTCTTCCCTTTACAATTTATACCTATATACTGATTCATTTGACATGGACTCTTTTCTTTCATATTATATTGTATTCCTTCCCACTGTTCCCATACCTTTTTTTCAAAATCTTCTATATCTTTTGAATCTATTAGTTTCTTTGCAAAGTCTTTTTCTATAAGCATCAGTCTCTCAGGAAGTAGTGATAGTGCCTCTACTCTTTCCTTTCTATTAGTTTGTTTATCATTATGTGTTTTGTAAAAACATTCTCCTAATTCCCCTAATTTATCCTGAGCTCCTTCTTGTAAAAATATAAATTCATGACTATATACTTGCCCCTCTCTTATACTATTTTTAAATTCTTCTACTGCTAAAAAACTTATTCCATAACTTTCTAAGGCTTTTTTATTCTTTTCTTCTAAGAAATAATCTTCTTCAAAGACAAAGATATATTTTTCGGTTTTTTTCACGTAAAAACGATAGCCTAAATATCTATTTTCTGTTTCTCTAAGGTTTTGAAGAGCCTCATCATAAACTTGATTTGTAGTGAAAGCATGCAAGAAAGTAAGGTTGTGTTCTTGAAAAATTTCCACTACATTTTTTCCTGTTTTTTTATATTCCTTGAGTGTTTTTTCTGAAAATTCTCCTATTTTAGCTATATCTTCTTGCTGCAAAAATGCTCCGGCTGCTTTCATTTCTAACTGTCCTAAACCATAAGAACGCAATTGATTATTATTCATATTAAAAGCAGACTTAAGTAACATGTTATTTAATTTACCTTTTAATCTTCTCGAGTTTGTCTGTCCAATAGAGTCAAAAATTTCTACTTCGTAATATTTCTTCAATGACTTTGAATTAGAAAACTTAACTACAAAATGTACACAATCTTGCATTCCTATCACATTATGTTTAGCTGTATTTCGAATGACGTTTTCTATAATATTATAAAAAGCTTGTTGCCCTATAGTACCTCCTGGTAACATAATAGAAATATCATTTTTCTCATTAAAGATTTCATATCCTTCTTCTGTCTCTTTAATAAAATGTATTTGATATTTAAAATTGTCTATCCCCGATATATAATTAAGCAAAATACGGTTTTCATCTAACTGTTTAAAAAGTTCTCCATATACTCTTTTCTCTGCTACCGTATTAGTTATTCCATAAACTGCTTCATTGAGGTAAAAACAACGATTAGAAATATACCTAAAAAACACTGCTAATTGTTCTTGCTGCTCTATAGGGGTTATTTGCCTTTGTTTTTCTTCCCAAGGAAGCTGGAAACTACCTTGATAAGTATTAGGTTTCTGTATATGGCTTTTTAATTTATTAAAGGAGAAATCCTCTCCCTTCTGCAAATGAACGAGTACATGTGAGATAATATTATGAGAGAGATTCCTAATAAATACCTGTGCATAAGCAGCCTTTCTTGCCTGTTCTTCGACAATCTTTTTACTCTCTTTTAATTTCTTATTTATATTTAGTAATTCCCTATTACTTTCTTCTATTTTATTGTTCTTTTCTCCAATTACTTCAGCTGTTTTTGAGGAAGAGAATTGAGAAATAAAATTTTCTACATGTAACTTGATAATATTTATCTTTGTCTCTGGCAATTGCTGATTAAATAAAATAAAGATAGAAAATCTCAATTTGTTAAGTCCTGCCCCAAAAGATTTACATCTCCATAGAAGTGTCTGTCCATATTGCTCCTTATCTAGAAATTTTGCAAATTTTTTAAAGATCTCATCTTTCCCTGATAGATGTGATCCGTTTTTAAGCCGTTTTAGTCTGTATTCAGAAACACTAGTATGAGTTTTTTCTGGGTAATAATGTAGAGGTTCTGACCAACGATGTTTCCCATTAGGCAAAATAGTTACTGCATATACTTCCTCTTCCCTTGCAAAGTGCATATTTCCCTCATATTTCGAATCATCTAAATAGTTGAAATATTCTAAAGAAGTATCTATATAACTTTCCGTTTCATAAGAAATGGAAAAAATCTTAACTTCTTTTTCTTCTTCAATAACATAGTTAAAATCAATAGCCAATATAGGTACTTCTTCTTCTATTTTTCGTTCTTCTTTAGGGACATTTATGTATAAGCAATCTAAAATATCCTCTTTTAAGTCCTCCAAATCTGCTGTTTTTGAAGTTGCTAAGCTATATTGCCTTGGAGATATTTGATTGAAAAAGAAGGCCTTATTCAAAGTCTTTACCTTTTCTACAGGAAGCTCTCCTTTCCAAAAAGGGACAGAATACCAATAAGAATGTAGTAACACTATAAAGTTTTCTTTGCTATCTTTCTTAGAAATAGTTTCCACTACTGTAGCAATATTAGTGCTGGTACTTCCAGGTAAACCTATAAAAAGATTAGAAAGGTTCATCATAACTTCCATTTGCTCTGTTACATTACTAGTTCTAACCACATAGTCATACCCTATAGGTGTCTTCTTTTCTTCTGTTGTAATGACTGCTATCAGTTGTATTTCTTTTCCTTTTTCCCTAAGGTCACGTTTATCACTATATTTTTTAAACTTTTTTACTATAACTTCAGAGATTCCCCCTGCTCCGCTTGTAATAATTTTTAATATTTTTATTTCACTAGATTTTTTGAACACCTCATAAATTTCTTTTACCAATTGTTCTATATATCTTTTAGAAATATTGTATTTTCGATTTTTAAAAATACTCTCATCACGTCCTCCTAAAAAACATATTATATAGGAATGATTATCTTCTTCAGTAAATACATTGGTTACAGTCTCCATCGTTTCTGTTTTTGTATGGTCATATCCTGCCAAAGATACGTTTTTTTCTTGAGTTTTCATAATCTTTTCGTAAATATTTTTTTAACCATTTTAAATAATAAGGAGTAAGCACCGGCACTTACTCCTTTTATCACTTGTTATTAGTCTTTTTTCTGTCTTCTTTAAAGAGAGGGTGTCCGAAAGGCCTTGTCTTTAGAGAGCGAATTACCTCACATACTCGCTTACGCGACTTTGCTCCTACAGCAATACCCCAAAAAAAACAACTGATTATCAATGAAATAAAATTTAAATTGAGTATTATTTACACTTCAAAAAGCAGTGTTTTGGACTTTTCGGACAGCCCCCTCTTTTAATCATTAGCGGCGTACTAATTCTATAATAATATTTGTGAAGAAGCGATTGTTTTTATTTTCAGTAGATTTAGTAAGTATATATATTTTATTGTTTATTTCTGCTTTTGAGACATAGAAATCTAAATCGACAGAACTATCGCCCGAATAATAAAATCCAATTATCTCTTTATTATTCTGACAGAACTCACCATACTTGATGTATACTTCCCCACGCTGGGTAAAGCGCTCTGTATCTTCTTTCACAAGACGACCTATTACTCGTAAGTTACCCCCAACCTCTGTGACCCTCAGATCCCGTAATGCTATCTTTCTTTTCCCTGAGTAAGTCGTTGGTAGGCCTTGAGCAGGGCATTCTATGGTAGCGTCTTGAGCAGTAGGTACCTCTTTTATAGTATATGTAGCACGAGTTTCCTCTTCCCTTCTGCGTTCTTCCTCTCGCCTACGAGTCTCCTCTTCCCTTCTGCGTTCTTCCTCTCGTTTACGAGTCTCCTCTTCCCTTCTACGTTCATCCTCTCGTTTACGATCTTCGTCTTTATCTTTCGTTTCGCCTGTAAGAACTATTCGTTGCGCACGATCGGAAAAGATCAATGCCAGTATAGCTGTATGAATTCCCTTTTTATTATTAGGAGAATATATTACCTCTAGTGTTGCATAACTATTAGGATATATTACTATATCTGTGTTTCTTTCCAATCGGAAATAGTCTTTATCTCCCCCTTCAAGATAAGGGGATATATTAACTACACTGCTTCCATTATTGGTGATCGTTAGTCTTTGCTTTTGAACTTCCCCGTTATCAGAAGTAAAAATCATGTGAGATGTATTGGTAGCTATACGTATCTCGTTAGGTGCTGGATTAGGAGGATTGGGGGCATCATCATAGGGCTTATAGTCATATAAATTTTTATTATCAACATAGTAAGCGGCGGCAATCATACTGCCTATAAGTGATTTGTGAACCTTTACATAGCCAGTCTTTTTCCAACCAATTCCTGAACCCCACGAGTTGATAAGTGTGATCGTGCCTTCTTCTTGATCAAATCCGATTACTGTCATCGCATGTGAGCCGACTATCTCACCTCCTTCTTCATAATCTTCCTTTCTATAAATATAGTCTCCCCCTTCTCTATAAAGATCAAAAAACTTTTGATTTAAGTAGGCTCCTATAATAATCGGATACCCTTGCGATAGAGCACCTGTAAAGCTATCAAAGCTTAACTGAACAGGGTCAAACGATTTTATGCGAGTATAAGCAGCCAGTTCGTCTATTTTGGAGTCTGGGATAGCACTACAAGTCGATGCGTCATAACGAAACTCAAGCTCTCTAGGAATACCCTTATCACAAATTCGTTGTAAAGAAGCTTCTATAGAGCTTCCTGCTGTTTCACACGGCCCAATTCCTTTAAGGACATTATACAAATAAGAGGGAGAAAGGAAGAAGCTCTCATCTTTAAATGACAGATGGCGTCGCATGAAGTTGGCTTGATAGCTAATAGCTATTGAGACCGCAAAAGAAGTGCAACTACCTTGTTGTAATTGCGTATAATACAACATTTCTTTTGTGTCATAAGGAAAACCTTCTAAACGCATTTTAGTCTCTTGCGCTCTATCAAACCTGATTGGTACATTACCTGCATATTTGCTGTTTTTCTTAACCGGCACCCACCCTGTTGCAAAAGAGGGGGTGGAGTTTGGCTCAACTCTCTGTTGATCATCTGGCTTATTGCCTTTATCATTTTTATCGGTCTTATTACCGTTAGTGTCCTTAGAGCCTTGTTGTTCTGTAGGATCTTTGGGATTATCCGTATTATTCTGCTCAAATTTCTGACAACCAACGACTAATGTCATTATTGCCATTACGATTAATTTTAATGTTCTCATAGTTGATAGTTTAATAAGATTAATAAATACTTTTGTCACTTGTCTGGATTGTATTTCCTTTTTCATGACTGTAAATTTAAAGTAGTTAAGTATAATGATAGATTATTATAAGATAGGTCATATATAGCTCTTCAGAACTATTAGTATGGCCTTAGATCTCTTTCCTTTCCCATAGGCAATTATGTTTGATTATCTACTGCAAATGTAGAACATTTTTGTCAGGAAAATGATATGAGTTGGTATGCGTTCCCTTTCCCATAGGCTACATAGTGCTTTATTTTACAGGGCTAAATTAGATATTTTCCAGCCCTTAAAGTGTATGAGTTCGTATTAGCTGAATAACAAAAAGCTGCTTGAGGTTTTATCCTCAAACAGCTTTTTTCTAATAAGTTACAAACTAAAAACTAACCACTAACTACTGATCACTGAACCCTGATTTTATCTTTCTCAGTTCTTCTTTCGCATCGAACCTATCTTCTATAAGGTGATCTTTGATGATATTGCCGTCTTTGAGCACCACGGTGCGCTTACTAAAGCGGGCAATGTCGTCCTCGTGGGTAACAAAGCCTATGGTGCTACCCTTGTCATTAAGCTCTTGGAAAAGCTCCATGACTTCGTAGGAGGTGCGGGTATCAAGGTTTCCCGTAGCCTCATCGGCCAAGAGGATCACAGGGTCATTTACCAGCGAACGCGCGATGGCCACACGCTGCTGTTGCCCCCCTGAGAGTTCACTGGGCATATGGTGCAGGCGCGATTCCAGCCCTACCCTTTTGAGAGCTTCTATGGCACGCTCACGGCGTTCTTTGGCTGAAATCTTAGGATTATACATCAGTGGTAATTCTACATTCTCTATAGCCGAGGTACGCGCCAAAAGGTTATAGGCCTGAAAGATAAAGCCTATCTTGGTATTACGGACATTGGCCAACTCGTTCTTGGACATATTCTTGACCGAGATACCGTCCAATATATAATCCCCCGAAGTAGGTCTGTCCAAGCAGCCCAATATATTGAGCAAGGTAGACTTACCCGAACCACTTGGCCCCATGATGGTAACAAACTCTCCCTCATAGATATTCAAGTTAATCCCTTTGAGTACCTGTAGGGTCTCCCCTCCCATCTTAAACTCCCTTCTTAGGTCGTTTATCTCAATGATTGTTTTTGCCATGATTCCCCTATTTTGCTTTAGAGTTCTGTCTTCTATGAGGTGGCTTAGGCATAAATGGACTACTACCATCTTGTTGATTATCCGTTGCCTTAGCCGAAGGATTGAAACTATTGAGCGAGGTTATCACCTCTTCCCCTTGGGTAAGGCCACTAACTACCTCTACATGGATTCCATCATTGCTGCCTATCACAATGGCTTTTTGTGAGAGACTACCATCGGAATTTTCTACCCATACATGTTTGTTCTTTCCCTTGCTACGCTCCATCTGTGGCATAGAGGCATTGATTCCCTTCTGCACATAATATTCAGCCAAGAGCGTAAGGTCTGGAGAGAAATTAATTGCCTTGTTATTAACTATGGTAACGCCCTTGAGTTCATTGGTATAGATGACAATAGTCGCTGTAAGACCTGGCTTTAGCTTCTCCTCAGGATTCTCTGCATCTACAATAACTGTATAGGTAACCACATTGGAAGTGGTGGTGGGTGAAAGTCTCACTTGGGAGACTACCCCTTGAAACTCTTCCAGCGGATAAGCATCTACAGTAAAGGTAACTCGCTGGCCTACTTTCACTTGTCCTATATCTGCCTCATCTACATTGGCCTCCACTTGCATTTTCTTAATATCTTTGGCAATCTTAAAGAGGGTCGGTGCACTGATAGAAGCGGCCACTGTCTGTCCTACCTCTACCTCCCTACTCAAGACTACCCCATCGATAGGCGCATAGATATTGGCATAGCCCAGATTGGTCTTTGCCTGATTGAGCATCGTAAGGCGTTGAGTTACTGCCGCTTTGGCGTTATGAAGCTGGTAATAAGCCTGTTCGTAATCTGCCTTGCTAATAATCTGATTATCATACATTTTTTTCTTCCTATCATAGTTCTGCTGATAATAGGAAACCTCATTCAGTGCTGCACTATAATTAGCCTGAGCGTTGATGACATTCTCTTGCAGATTGGTTTTGTCCAGCTCAGCGATAAGCTCTCCCTTTTTCACTTGGGAATTGTAATCCACATATATTTTACTGACCAAGCCCGATACCTGCGTACCCACTTCTACCTCATCTACAGGTTGTACACTCCCTGTAGCGGTTACCTCTGTGGTTACATCACCTTTTTCTACTTTTTCTTTTTGCAGGACAATAATCGCTGGTTTCTCCTTAAAGAAAAAATGATATCCCCCATAACCTACTCCCGCAAGCAATAAGGCAAATATAGTTGTTCTTAATATTTTCTTCATTCTTTTATTTTTCAATAATAATATGGATTTTAATATTTTCTATAATAGGCACAAGCCCATGTCGCTGAACACTTGCAAACGAGTATGTGATCCTCTTCAAAGGGAGTTTTATCACTAAGGGCGAATTACCATTCGCCCCTACTAATAACTTGTCATTATTCACTATTCATTATTCATTATTCACTATTCATTATTCATTATTCACTATTCATTATTCACTGATCACTATCTCTTTTCCTTGATAGAAATTCAACAATTGTTGGTAGAGCAATACCATATATTTGTTCTGCAAATAGGTCTGTTCAGCATTGAGATAGGTGTTTCTACTAACTAAGAGTTCGGTATTGGTCAGGTTGCCAAACTCATGCTTTTTCTCAGCCAACTCGTAGGCCAACTTAGCATTATCACGCGCTTTCTTAGAGGCTACTTCCTGTGCCTGACGTGTGGTAGCGTTGTGCCAAGCGGTCTCTATCTTGGTATAGAGATCCTTCTCTGCCTGCTTACGGTCAAGATCCGCCTGGGATTCAGAGAGTCGCGCCAAGGCTACATTGTTCTTGTTTTGGTAACGAGAGAAGATAGGAATATTGAGCGAGAGTCCTATGGTCTGCCCAAAGTTATTCTTCAGCTGTGTCATATATTTCTCGGTATCCCTATCCGAATACCCTGTATTGATACCTCCACTAAGGGAGAGTGACGGTAGAAAGCCAGACTTAGCAATTTGGATATCCTTCTGAGCCAACTCTTTTTGCTTTTCGTATATCTTAGTCGTTGGCAGCTGCTCCAAGGCTTGTCTATACACCTCTTCCTTATTAGCTATAGGGGCGCTAACGTCCTCCTTTTGGATAATCTCAATACCAAATTCCGTACCAGGGGGAAGCTCCAAGAGTTGCTTGAGGGTTAGCACTTGGTTTTCGTATTGGTTCTTAGCCAGCACCACATTATACTGATTATTAGCATGCTGGGTCTCTATCTCTATGAGGTCTATCTTCGCTATAGCACCATTCTCATATTTCTGTTGTGCTTGAGCGAGTTGTTCCTCTGAGGAGAGGGCTGTATTCTTGGCCACTGCGATATTCTCATATTGGTAAAGTGCTTGCAGGTAAGCCTCCAATACACTCAGGGTGATGTTATTCTGCGCTTCTTTTACATAGAGGTCATTCTGTTCCAGAGCAAGGGTAGCACGCTCTATTTGCAAATTGAGTTTGTTCCCTTCATAGAGTGGCATAGAGGCACTCACGCCCATACTATTGGTGATGGTTGTCTGGTTCACCCTATTGTTGGTAATCTGGTTAATCACCGAACCATGATTGGCATTGGCCGAGATATTTCCGCTAACGGCAGGCAAGCGATTATTCTTGGCCTGATCTAAGTTGATAGCAGCCGTCTGCTGATTCAGTTGCGTCTTCTTAACGGTTATATTGTTGTTTACAGCATAGTTGATACAGTCAGCCAGTGACCATAATTTTTGTTGCCCCCACATAGGTATGGATAAGAGGGAAGCAAGGAGTATTCTGTATTTCATTTTCGATAATTGGTTTTAAGCCACAAAAATACTCATTTTTTTTCAATCAGAGAAATAATATGTGAGAAAATATACAGTTTTTTCTATATGCTTTCTTTTTGTTCAAAAATATTAGCTTTAAAAATATATTGCTTTTCTAAATTATTTTCCTTAACTTTGTCAAGCAAATTACCTATTCCATGCAAATAACTAAAGAAAAATATAGAACCTCGCTTGTATCTTTTTTTGTAGCTTAATGCTCAATCTGTATGCACAAGTAGATAGCACAAGTGTTAGCTATACAAAAGATAGTATTCTTATGAAAAACTATGTACAGGACAGCCTCTATCATACATTAAAGATGAAAAAACACTTTCATCGTTTCTATATGAATGTGGGACTGAGCTTTATAAACAAAGAGGCGTTATACCTACAGGGATACTATCGTTATCTATCTATACCCAAACGGTGGCATTACCAATTCTCATTAGGAGGATATGCTCTATTTAAGAATGGCCTACACACGGTTATTCCTGAGGTCGGTGGAGAGATTGGTTGGAAGGCAATATCGTTAGGTGGATATCTCACTCCTCAATCGGTAGAGCCTCGCCTGAGTGTAAGAATAAAAGGAATGGGGAACACCTCTCTATACATAGGGTATGCTTTTGCTAAAGACACAGAGCAGGAACACCTCAATGGGGTTACTACGGGAGTTCATATGGGGTTACCTTTGCTTTATTCTATACAATTAGGGTATAACTATATTGGGAGAAATACATTCTACTCGGAGTTGGGCTTCCCCAATAGTTACTTATGCCCTTACTTGGGCTTGCATCTTACCTCCTACAAGGGTGATTTCAAGGCAATTGTAGAACCTGGGCTGAAGTGTTTCCTAACACGAGATGGAAGAAGATACTTAGCCGTAGGATACACCTCTTATGGCATTTTGGGCAAGGTTGGGTTATTGAACACTGATTATATAGATATTTATGCAGGCTATGCTTTCTCTACCGATGATAGGGATATTGTAAAAGGTATTTCAGGAGGCATATGCTTAAAAGAAGAATTCTTTGAGATCTTTTTGGGTTTGCTCTCTACAGGAGGAAGGATCTTTTAAAAACAACTTGAGCGTCTAAACCATGAAAATATGAAAACATTCGTCTTATTTCTACTCACTCCGCTTCTGTATGCGCAACAGCTTACTAAGAAATATATTGTTGATGGGCAGACAAAGCAGCCTTTGTCCTCTGTGATTATACATGATATCCACAACTATACCCTCACCAATGAGGATGGTTATTTCTTTTTTCATGCCTCTGGTGATACCATCACTATCAAGCTGTTAGGATATAAGACACTTAAAATCACTCCAGAGCAACTCAACAGAGAAAAAGACACTCTTTTCCTTGACCCTAAACCGATAGAACTCAGTGAGGTCGTAGTGGAAAGCAATCCAGAAATACTATCACAAGTCTATAGAAAAGCCCTTGATAATTATCCTAACGAACCTTTTGTAGAAGATTTCTTCTTGCGCTGTGTCCTCAAGCTAAATGGAGATTTCCTAAAAATAGAAGACATCGCAGGACGTGTAAAGCGTAACAAATTATTGGGATTAAGTAAGGATATAAAAATTGATTTTCAATTACTTAACATGAGAAAGTTCGGAATAGAAAACAAAGATAAGTATAGCGAAGACCTTGCTTTACTTTCCCTAAGAGATATTTTTCTTTGGTATAGTTCTTTGCTTTTCCCTGATTACCAAAAATTTAACTTCTCAGCTCCTACCATAGTTGATGACACCCATAAGAAGATCCATCATTTCCCTAAGAATAACAATTTCTATGATGGGGTGGGACATCTTGTCATCAATACAGAGGATTATAGTATTGTTGAACGTTCTGACAAGATAAATGACGCTACGATAGATGAGATTCCATGGAACAAAAAATTATGGGTTAAGTTCAGGACTTCCTATTATTCCCTGAAAGAAAAATGTGAAAGCAGTAGCAATGGAAAGTACTTTATTGCCTCTGCCTGCTTAGCTCAGCAAGTGGAGGTATATAACAAGGCTCAAAAAAATCTCTATAACATAGAATACCAACTTGTTATAACCCGTCCTTTTTCTCTTATAAGCACCTTTAAGCCCAATGTCAATGCCAAAGCTGAACTATTCAAACTAAATATTCCCTACAACAAGGATTTTTGGGAAAAACAAAATCAACTCCCACTAACTGACCAAATGCAGGCTTTTATAAAGAATGCTCATAACCAAAAAGGATATCGCATCATATCCAATTTTTAAGAACAAAATTAAAGGTTAATTCCCTTTGCTTGCTAAAAATTATCTCTTAACTTTGCACAGAAATAAGATTTCGTATTCCTTATGAAAGAGAATGATTTCAAAATTGTATTTGACAGCGACAAGCACGAAGTTGATGTAGAGACACTTATAGGCTGTCTTATGCACACCTCTAATATTATTCAGGAGGTGAATAGAAGTCTGCAAACTGAAAAAAAATAGAAGTAAAAATTAAAGCTCTTGAAAAAGGAAGTTTTGAGATACATGTTGAACTAATAGAAAAACTCATAGAATCTCTCTTCTCCTCCGAAAGTGTTAATTATGGTGCTTCTATTGTAGCCATTGTAGGTGGCTTATATGCCTTTGCTCAATTTCTAAAAGGAAAAAAACCTCAAAAGACAACCTCAAAAGGAGATTATATAGAAATAACCAATATCAACGGAGATATTACACTTATTCAAACAAATGTATATAATATCTTCAATGAAAATAAAACCGTTAGGGATAATATCGCTAAACAATTCGCTGTACTGAGTAAAAGCACTGATGTATCAGGTTTCAGTTTTAACTCTAACACAGAAAGCACCTATGTTCCTTATGATGATTTTCCTCTGATTGCTAATAAACTAGACGGCTTAGATGAGGTATCAAAAGAACCAATAAGAGAAGTCTTGACCGACAAAAAGATACTCATCATTCGTGCTAGCTTCACCAAAGACCTCAAGTGGGACTTTGTTTTTCAAGGACAGAAAATAGCTGCTAAAATGGAAGACGAGGAGATAATCAAGATTATAGACAACGGAGAAAAATTCTCCAAGGGTGATTATATGCTTGTTGATTTGGAAGTTACCAGTTTCTATGACCCAGAACTTGAAACACATCTCATCACCAAGGATAGCTACAAAATACTCAAGTACAAAGCGCATATCCCTTCTCCCAAACAAGGAAAACTTTTCTAAAACTAAATCTATTATCATTATGGAAACCTCAACAAAACCTACAAAAACGGCCGATTTTTTGACACTCTTTCAAATAATCCCCGCCTCTCTTTATGCTTTTAGAAAACGCATAAAGCAGAACCCCCTTCTATTTCTTTTGGATTGGGTTGCTATCCCTCTTTTATTCGTTACTTTCTTAGGCCTTTGGAACAAGGAAGGTACGCTTGAGCTCAAGCTATTCACTTTTGGAATCGTACTACTTTGGTGGTGCGTGATCAAATTACTCTTATGGGATAAGTGGGTAGCCGCTGCTGAAAAGAACTATAAAAAATTTTACGAGAAAGACTTGCCTAATACAAAATAAAATAGTATTTTTGCGCCCGCTAAGTAACCTCTGGCGAGGGACGTGTATGTTGCTTAGGTAATACTTAATTTTTATATTTTTATGGAGTCTTTATTAAAGTACGTACAAGACAATTTCATCGCTAAGAAAGATTTCCCTGAGTTCTCCACAGGGGACACTATTACAGTGTATTACGAAATCAAGGAAGGAGAAAAATCCCGTGTTCAGTTCTTCAGAGGTGTGGTAATCCAACGCCGCGGTACAGGAGCTACTGAGACTTTTACCATTCGTAAAATGTCCGGTGAGGTAGGTGTAGAGCGTATCTTCCCTATCAATATGCCTGCTATCCAAAAGATTGAAGTGAACAAATACGGTAAAGTGCGCCGTGCACGTATCTACTACTACCGTGAATTGCGTGGTAAGAAAGCTCGTATCAAAGAAATACGAAAATAATTTTTTAGCTTACACAAAGTATGAAGAAAGGTTGTCTTTGGACAGCCTTTTTTTATAAAACCACTCCCCAAAAACACCTTTATCTATGAGTAGCACTTTTATCAATGGCCTCTCGTGTATCTCCGCCCAGCCTTCTTTTTCAGGGGATTTCCCTATGCACTTCTGCGAAAATAGCAAGGAGGCTGTCCTCTTTGCTATGGAACCTCCATATAAGGACTATATTCCCCCTGCTGCCATTAGGCGTATGTCCAAAAGTGTAAAAATGGGCATGGTTGCTGCCTCTGTAGCCTTAGAGCAAGCACACCTCACCCCTCAGGCCATTTTTGTAGGCACAGGCATGGGCTGCCTACAGGACTCTGAGAAATTCCTAAAAACACTCTTAGACAATCAGGAACAACACCTCACCCCTACTGCCTTTATCCAATCCACTCACAACACAGTAGCAGGACAAATCGCAATCAACTTGCAGTGCAAGGGTATGAACCTGACGTATGTCAATGGAGCTTGCTCCTTTGAGAGCGCCCTACTGGAAGCCAAGATGCACATGGAGCAAGGCCAACTTCAGCATATCTTGGTCGGAGGTATTGATGAGCATAGCCCACATACGACCTACCTATACGAATTAGCTGGGATAATCAAGGACAAGGCAACGCTCCCCTGCCCTATCATGCAACCCAACTCCAACGGGATTCGCTTAGGAGAAGGGGCTACTTTCTTTGCCCTCTCGGATACTTACTCGGAGCAGACTGTTGCAGAACTGCTCAATGTGGAGATACGTTACCACTTGACTCCCAACGAAGTAGAGGCCTTCGTCAGCGATTTCCTCTCCCAAAATGGACTTTCCTTAGCGGATATTGACTTAGTGGTCTCTGGACGAGGTGAAAACCAAGAGGACAAACCGTATTTTGACGCCTTTGACAACCTTTTCCCTTCCACTCCTATACTCATTTACAAGCACTTAATGGGTGAGTTCTTTACTGCCTCTGCCTCAGGGGTGTATGTCGCTTGTAGTGCTTGCAACTACAGCGAATTACCCGCCATCCTACAGGCTTATCCCGAAAGACGGCCACAACACCCGATCCGATATGTATTGCTATATAACCAATACTTAGGAAAGGAACACAGTTTGGTGTTATTAAGAAAAAAATAACAGGTCTCACTAAACCTTTGTATTGATTTTTTTTATACTTTTGTGCTTTATTACTAAAAAATAAATTTTTATGTCATTTAATTTACCTCAACTTCCTTACGCCTATGATGCTTTAGAGCCTTATATTGATGCGCGTACTATGGAAATTCATTACACCAAACACCACAAAGCCTATACTGATAATCTAAATAATGCTATCAAGGGTACCCCCCTTGAAGGAAAAACAATTCAGGAGATTTTGCAAACTTTAGACCCTGAGAACAAGGCCGTTCGCAATAATGGCGGTGGGTACTACAACCACAACCTGTTCTGGGAAATCCTCTCTGCTAAGAAAACTACCCCCTCTGCTGAGCTTTCCAAAGCCATAGAGGCTGCTTTTGGCTCTTTTGAGGCTTTCAAGGAGGCTTTCTCCAAGGCTGCTGCTACCCAATTTGGCTCAGGCTGGGCTTGGCTTGCGGTAGAAAAAGGAGGTAAAGTAGGCGTTTGTGCTACTGCTAACCAAGACAATCCTCTTATGTCCCACATCAAGTGCGGTACTCCTATCTTAGGATTGGACGTATGGGAACATGCCTATTACCTAAACTACCAAAACCGCCGTGCCGACTATATTGAGGCTTTCTTCAATATCATCAATTGGGATAAAGTAAGCGAGCTATATAACCAATACAAATAAATTTTCCTGAAAAAAGAAAATTGGCACGGTTATTGATTATTACTTAGTACACGAAACTCCTAAAAAAACTACCTATGAAACCCAAAAAAAACCCTAATGTTGACCTAAAGAAACGCGTAGGTTTATTTTTCTCTATCGGGCTTGCCGTAGCTACTTTTGCCAGCCTCTATGCGATTAACTACAAATCCGTAGAAGAAGGCAAAAAGAAAATAGAATTTGACAAGCTGGTAGACCTTTCCGAAGATGTGCAAGATGTGGTTATGGAAGAGAATACACCTCCTCCCGCACCCCCTGCCGAGCCTGAAAAAGTGGAAATCCCACCCGATGTCATCAAGCAAGTAGATGACAAAGAGGATGTAAAAACCGAATTCCAGTCCAACGAAATGAAAAAGGACGAAGCTGTCGCTGCGCCTCCTAAGATCAGTACCACAGGAGTTCCTGGAGGTACAGGTACAGGAGATGATGATATTCAGGACGATGTACAATTCTTCGCTATTGAGCAAAAACCTATGTTCGAGGAATGTAAGAATGTACCTAAGGAAGAACAAGAAAGATGCTTCAAAAAGACCCTAGATGCTTTTGTAAGTAAAACCCTTGTATATCCTGAAGCGGCTATGCAAATGGGCTCTCAAGGACGTGTTGTGGTACAGTTCCGTATCAAAAAGGACGGAAATGTAGAGGTAATCAATACCCAAGGTAAAGATAAAATCTTAGAGAAAGAAGCCCGACGTGTGATTGAGAAGCTCCCAAGACTTATCCCTGGAAAACAACGTGAAAGACCCGTTGCGGTAATCTTCTCTTATCCTATCGTATTTAAGCTAAACTAAGTAATAATTTCATCAGATAAGTGAATAGTGAAGGGCTTGCCTTTCACTATTCGCTTTTGATTTTTTAAGTCATGGGAAAAAAGCTAACTACTGTTTTATACATCTGTCTTACCATAGCCTTTTTGGCAGGTAGTGCATGGGGAATTCACGCTTTGAGAAAGCGAGAGGCGCATGGACTATTTGTCGTAGGAAAAGCCCCCTCTTTTTGCTTTACAGACCAGCATAACCAACCTTTTTGTGATCGTGATTTTAAGGGGAAAATATGGGTAGCGGACTTCTTCTTTACCTCCTGCCCGACTATCTGTCCTGTGATGACTACTCACATGGTAGCCGTGCAGAATGCCTTCCCTGACAACGCTATCGGTATCGCTTCTTTCTCCATAGACCCTGAAACTGATACCCCCGAAGTATTACAGGCCTATGCCCAAGAGAAAGGTGTCCGTTCTCCCCATTGGCACCTACTTACAGGGAAAGAAGAGGATATCTATCGTACTGCCAATGAGGGATTCAACATCTACGCCAAAGCAGGCAATACCCCCGAAAATTTTGAACATTCTGGCCTTTTCGCCTTAGTAGATACCAAAGGAAATATCGTTTGTCGAAAAGAAAACGGCAAACCGATTTTCTTCTACGATGGTATGACTCAAGAAGGAATCGCTATGCTCATAGAAGATATACGAAAATTAATGACCAATGATGAATAATTAATGACAAATATTTACTATCTTTGCCTACTAATAATACATTAACCCTCAATTTTTATTCGCATGGAAACTTTAGCTACTCCCATAAGAAAGCGTGAAGTATATGACTACATGTCTGAAACGACAAATGAAATACATTTGCTCCTAAAGGATATCCTGCAGCATGACAAGGCCATCACTTACGAAGATGGAGAGAAAGTATATGCACTTATCAGCCAAACCCTTACTCAAGAAAAGAAAGTTATTTTAGACTTCCAAGGCATCACTATAGTGATTCCCGCTTTCTTGCACGCATCTGTTGGTGAGCTTTACAAGGATTTTGACGGTGATTTTCTAAACAATCATCTAATATTTATAAATATAGAAGAGACTAATAAAGCGCTTCTTGATATGACAATGGAACTTGCTCAAGAATATTTCTCTAATCCTGAGGCTTTTGAACGAGCTGTCAAAAATACGTTATAACAATGCCAAATACTATTATCCCTTACTCTCAATACGAGTTCAAAAGCAATAGAACTTATTTCTTTGATAATAATATTTGGATTGCTATATATGTTCCTTCTATCAATAGCAATGAAGATAAACACAGAAAATCTTTATCCTTTTTACAAAAAACACAACATCATAATTCACAGATTGCTTTAGTCAGTCTCATTGTCAGTGAACTTACCAATACTGTGATACGCCTTCGCTATAATTTATGGAAAGAGCGTACTCAGAACTATATGGCTGATTATAAGCGAGATTATAAGCAAAGCACTGAATTCCAAAGACATCTTACAGAAGTAAAATCATTGGTAAGAACTATGTACCAATTGGATTGTACAGAAAGATACCCCGATAGTTTCAATGCAATAGCCCTTGAGCCTATTATAGAGAACTTTCATATTGACTTCAATGATGCTTATTACCTTGAACTTTGTGCCAGAAATAATTGGATTTTAGTAACTTCTGATAATGATTTTGATAGTATAGACAAAGGGATTACCATTGTCAAAATTTAAAGTAGAAAATAATATATGCCCCAAAAATCCCCCGTACAGCCCAAAAAACACTTAGGACAACACTTCCTCACTGACCTGAATATTGCCCAACAAATAGCCCAAACCCTCTCTCTCTGTGGCTACAAGCAGGTATTGGAGATCGGCCCTGGCACGGGCGTACTTACCCAATTCCTTTTAGAGAAAGATGCAGAAGTATTTGTTATTGAGATAGATAAAGAATCGGTCGCTTACCTTAAGGCCTACTTTCCGAAACTAAAAGGACATATCCTCTGCGAAGACTTTCTAAAGTTTGACATTGTCAGTTATTTTAACAAGACACCCTTTGCTATTATAGGTAATTTCCCCTATAATATCTCTTCTCAGATTGTATTTAAGCTCTTGGAGATTCGCTTTTTTGTGCCTGAGTTTGCGGGTATGTTCCAAAAAGAAGTGGCCGAGCGTATCTG
Source organism: Capnocytophaga sp. CM59 (assembly GCF_000293175.1). Classification (NCBI taxonomy): domain Bacteria; kingdom Pseudomonadati; phylum Bacteroidota; class Flavobacteriia; order Flavobacteriales; family Flavobacteriaceae; genus Capnocytophaga; species Capnocytophaga sp. CM59. The sequence goes on along the minus strand of NZ_ALNN01000014.1, from coordinate 4,479 downwards.
TGAGGGGCCTGGTAGCAAGTCTTACGGTATTCTCTCGGTACTTACACAGGCTTTTTATGAAACAGAATACCTCTTCACCGTACCTGAACATGTATTTAATCCCCCTCCAAAGGTAAAAAGCGGGGTCATTCGTCTCAAGCGTAAAGAAGATTATACGCTTGCCTGCGATGAAAAAATGTTTTTCTCAGTGGTTAAAACTGCCTTTGGCCAGCGTCGCAAGACCCTACGCAACAGCCTTAAGTCCTTTCTCCTAGAGCGCGAAGCTCTCAAGGCAGAACCCCTCTTTGACAAGCGTCCTGAGATGCTTTCTGTAGCCGAATTTATCACCCTCACTCAGTGGCTGAGCGCACCCAATTCTTAGGAATAGATACCTCCGTTGATGTGTATGACCTCTCCTGTGATATAACTTGCCTTTTCTGAGGCTAAGAAACTTACCAAATCGGCCACTTCCTGCACCTTTCCAAAGCGTCCCATAGGAATAAGTTTGCTCAGTTCTTTCTCGTCCAGTGCAGCCGTCATATCTGTCTGTATAAAACCAGGAGCTACAGCATTGACCGTGATATTACGTTTGGCCACTTCCTGTGCCAAGGCTTTGGTAGCAGCCACTAAAGCTCCCTTAGCAGCCGAATAATTCACCTGCCCTGCGGTACCTTTCACCCCCGATACGGAAGCCACATTGATAATACGTCCTGAGCGCTGGCGTAGCATCTTTTGCAAAAAGAAATGGGTTACATGATAGAAACCATCTAAGGTAGTCTTTAGCACCTTGTCCCAATCCTCATAAGGCATCCACATGAACAGTCCATCGCGAGTGATACCTGCATTATTGACAATCACCTCCACCTGTGCCTCCTTATGGGCTTCTTGCCACTGGGAAAGCACCTGCTCGGTTTGCGCTTTATCCGTTACATCAAAACAAAGCAACTCACCTGTACCTCCCAACTGTTGCACCCGCTCTAGTGTCTGCTGGGCAGCTTGTTCGTTACTCTGATAGTTAATCAGTATATGGTAGGGACTATCTTGGGCTAATTGCTCACAAATAGCACGCCCTATCCCTCTAGAACCTCCCGTAATAATTGCACACTTCATAATGGTCAATTGTTAATTATTAATTGTCAATTGTCAATGCTCCTTTTACAACAGTGAGTCATTAACAATTGACAATTAACAATTGATAATTATCTAAATTCAGGATATTTAATAGGATTAATCTCATTCATAATCGCATATACCTTCTCAAATACGTCCTCTACATTGGGTTTGGAGAAGTAATCTCCGTCGGAGGCATAAGCAGGTCGGTGCGATTTGGCAGTAAGTGTCTGTGGTTTGCTGTCCAAATAGCGATAAGCATTTTGTTTTTCCACAATCTCCTGCATCAGATAAGCCGAAGCTCCTCCCTCTACATCTTCATCTACGATGAGTAGGTTGTTGGTTTTCTGAATACTCTTGACCGTATCATGATTTATGTCAAAAGGAATAAGTGATTGCGCATCTATAATCTCTATACTAATATCCACTTTGTCTAGCTCTTTGGCTGCTTGCTCTACAATACGTAGGGTAGAGCCATAGGAAACCACAGTTATATCGCGCCCTTCACGGATTTTCTCCACCACTCCTATAGGAGTCGTAAATTCCCCTAAGTTGCTTGGCAAAAGCTCTTTGGTACGATAGCCATTGAGACATTCCACTACAAAAGCTGGTTGGTTACCCTGTAGTAGGGTATTATAAAAGCCCGCGGCCTTAGTCATATTGCGTGGTACTAAGAAGTACACCCCACGAAGGAAGTTGAGCAATCCTGCCATAGGCGAACCTGAGTGCCAGATACCTTCCAAGCGATGGCCGCGTGTGCGTACGATCAGTGGCGCCTTCTGATAACCACAAGTACGGTAGCTCAGCGTAGCCAAATCATCCGTAAGGGTTTGCAAGGCATAAGGGGTATAGTCCAGATACTGGATTTCCGCAATAGGTCTTAGCCCTCGCATGGCCATACCTACGCCTTGTCCTATAATAGAGGATTCACGAATACTGGTATCATCTATACGGATTACTCCATATTTCTCTTGTAGACCTTCCAAACCTTGATTCACATCGCCTATCTTTCCTGTATCTTCCCCAAAGGTAAGTAGGTTAGGATATTTGGCAAAAAGAGCATCAAAGTTATCTCTAAGCACGATGCGCCCATCTACCTCTGGAGCATCAGGGGCATATTGGGGGGCTACTTGGGGAACAAAAAGCGGGTTCTTATCATCCTCACTATACAGATGTGAGCTATAGCGATCTTGTAGCTTTTCGAGCATCTCTCTAAGCCATTTTTTAAGATTTTCTGTAGCTGTATTCTCCTCGCCTGCGGCATAGCGCAAGACCTTACGCGCGGTACTAATCACATCGCGGTATAGAGGGTTTTCTATCTCGGCAAGGGCATCCTTCAAGTGGGAGATTTCCAAGCTGTTAAAGCACTCTTTCTCCATCTCATACAGTAGGTTGATAAGATCGCGCTTGGCAGTTTTGATAGGGGCTTGATACTCATTCCATGCCTTTTCTCTGGCTTCTTTCACCTCTCTTTTAGCCTCCGCTTCTATGGCCTGCAATTCAGTTTCACTGGCCAATCCTGCCTCTATAATCCACTTGCGGAATTGTACATTACAGTCATATTCCTTTTCCCATTCCAAGCGCTCCTGAGACTTATAGCGTTCATGAGAGCCTGAAGTGGAGTGCCCTTGGGGCTGGGTGAGTTCTGTTACATGGATAAGAGAGGGTACATGTTCGGTACGAGTAAGGTGTCCTGCCCTAGCGTAAGTCTCCACAAGTGCAGGATAATCCCAACCTTTCACCGTACAGATTTCAAAACCCTTATGATTTGCATCACGCTGGAATCCCTTGAGTGCCTCAGAGATACTTTCCTTTACCGTATGATAAGAGGCCGGTACCGAAATACCATAGTTATCGTCCCACACACTCATTACCACAGGTACTTGCATCACACCTATCGCATTGAAGGCTTCAAAGAAAAGGCCTTCGCTAGTACTGGCATTTCCTATAGTACCCCAGGCTACCTCATTCCCATTGTTAGAGAAAGCTTCGCTGTTGGGAAGGGCAAGATTGCGATATATTTTAGAGGCTTGAGCAAGTCCCACAAGGCGTGGGATCTGCCCTGCGGTACAGGATACATCGCTGGCGGTATTATACTGATCTACCAATCGCTTCCAGTTTCCTTTTTCATCAAGGCTATGAGTGGCAAAGTGCCCGCCCATTTGTCTACCTCCGCTATGGGGTTCGTGAGTTATATCATTATCTGCATAGATGCCTGCAAAAAACTGCTTAGGTGTATATTCGCCTATAGCCATCATGAATGTCTGGTCTCGGTAATAACCACTACGGAAATCTCCTTTTCGGAAAGCATGTGCCATAGCGATCTGTGGCAATTCCTTTCCATCTCCAAAGATACCAAATTTAGCCTTTCCCGTAAGAACTTCTCTTCGTCCTGCAAGACTACACTCGCGACTGAGAACGGCTATCATATAATCCTCCAAGACTTGTCGTCTTAAATCCTCAGAGGGCATACTTTGTAAAAAAGAGGTCGTTGTATCCATAAAAAATTAGTTTTCTTTTGAAAGTCAAAATGTTCAGTAAGCTGCTTTCTCCCCAATCACACCTTGAGGATTTCCGCTTCTTTCTTAGCGAGTACCTCATCTATTTGCTTGATATACTTGTCGGTAAGTCTCTGTACACGCTCCTCAGCATCTTTCTTTATATCATCGGACAATTCTGTTTTTTTGATTTCCTTATTGGCCTCTTGGCGGGCATTACGTACCCCTATTTTAGCTTCTTCACTTTCGCCTTTGGCTTGTTTGACCAACTCTTTACGACGTTCCTCTGTCAATGGAGGTACACTGATGATAATCACTTCTCCATTGTTCATAGGATTAAAGCCCAAATTGGCCACCATAATAGCTTTTTCTATGACCGAGAGCATATTCTTCTCCCATGGCTGTATACTGATTGTACGTGAATCAGGGGTATTTACATTGGCCACCTGCGCCAAAGGGGTCTGTGAGCCATAATAATCCACAAATACACTACCAAGCATCTGGGGAGATGCCTTACCTGCACGGATATTGAGTAATGATTTTTCTAAGTGTGCTACAGAATCTTGCATAGCCTCTTTGGTAGTCTCTAAAATGAGATCTATTTCTTCGTTCATATCTAAGTTATTTTTTCATTTGTTTCAGTTGGCAAAGATACAAAATTAAAATCAAAATGTTGTCAGTTTTTAGTTTTTAGTTTGCCTAAAAAACTCAAAACTTAAAACTCAAAATTCAAAACTCTAAAATCATATTTGGTTTTCAGCCATTTACAAAAAAATCTCCAATTTAAAGAAAAAAATATAGAAAAAGTTTGTTTATTTAAAAAATTTAATTACCTTTGACACGAAATAAAATTCATTTATAGTCAAACAGAAATGGTTTGCGAAAAATTAGC
>NZ_ALNN01000013.1:0-93805 GCF_000293175.1 Capnocytophaga sp. CM59 | reverse complement strand
ACACGAACAATCATAATCCCAACATGGGCGAATTGCTCACATACTCCGCTCTCGCGGACTTTGCCCCTACACCTGCTCAACACCAATATCCCCAACCCAATATATCTCACAACAGTTACCACACCGCTGGCGCGAGCTTGCAGCTCGTGCCCCAAGAAAACCTCCTCTCCTTCACCTGTCATACACTCCCTTCTTTTGCCCCCGCCCCTTTCCACCTCGCCTATTACGAGGTGCTAACACGCTTTGCCATGGGAGAAATCAAAAAGCTGATGATCACCATGCCGCCCCAACATGGCAAGAGTGAAGGCGCCACCCGCCGCTTGCCCGCTTTTGTCTTAGGACAAGACCCTGACAAACGTATCGCTATTGTCTCCTACAATGCTATCAAAGCGCGCAAATTTAATAGGGAATTGCAACGCATCATGGACGATGACCGCTATTACGAACTCTTTCCACAAACGCTCCTCGCGGGTCAGGCAAGCTACCAAGAGCAAGGCCGACGCAGTCGAAACTATGCCCGCAACTCCGATGAGTGCGAAATCGTAGGCTACCAAGGTAGCTTTAAGACGATTGGCGTAGGAGGTTCCTTAACTGGCGAACCTGTGGATATGCTGATTATGGACGACTTATACAAAGATGCTTCGTCTGCTTGGTCGCCAGTAATTCGTCAGAACGTGGCCGACTGGTACGATACAGTAGCCTCCACACGTTTGCACAACGATAGCCAACAGCTGTTGGTCTTTACTCGTTGGCATATGGAGGACTTGGCAGGCAGACTCTTAGAGCAAGAGGGTATATATGACCCTATTGAAAATCCGCAAGGTTGGCTACTCGTTAGTTTCCCTGCTATACAGAACAGGCCGCCAAGCGAACAAGATCCAAGAGCAGAGGGAGAACCTTTATGGCCTGAAAGACATAGTTTGGAAAAACTCTTAGAGATAAAAGGTCGCTCCCCAACCGTTTTTGAAAGTCTATACCAACAGAATCCACAGCCTTCCCAAGGGTTGATGTACGAAGAGTTCAGCTGTTATACCGACTTGCCTTCTCGTTCCTACTCGGTAGCATATATTGACGCTGCTGATAGTGGGGCGGATTACCTATGCGCTTTATTTTATAAGGAGGCGGAGGACGGCAACTATATTACCGATATACTCTACACCAAAGACCCTATGGAGGTTACTGAAACTACACTGACTTATATGCTCCAGCAACACCAGGTAGAGCGCTGCCATATTGAGAGTAACAACGGCGGCAACCTCTTCGTCAGCAACCTGCAACAACGTTCGTGGGACACAGGCAACCGACTGACGCGCTTTAATCCTTTTCCCCAGAATCAGAACAAAACAGCAAGGATTTTTGCCGCATCGGCCTCTGTGCAGAAGCTGATTAAGATGCCTTTGGATTGGAAAAAGCGTTTCCCTAAGTTTGCTCGCGACCTGACGGGTTACCTCCGCGTAGGTACCAATGCCCATGACGACGCCCCTGATGCGCTCACTGGCACCATAGAGTGTCGCCAGCCCCCCAAGAGAGTCAGCGTCGCGGAGATGTTTGGACTTCGGTAGTGACCAATGACGAGTGACTAACGACAAGTGACGAGTGACGAGTGACGAGTGACTAATCCTATTGTACTCGTCACTCGTTCCCTCTTCGGAGGTTAGGGGGATTAGTCACTCGTCAAATGCTCTTTGCTTTCTAAGACGCAATAAATTGCGTCTTAACGAATTGGACAAAACAATCATTTTCTACCACTATTGCCATTAATCATTAATCATTGCTGGCATTAATCATTAATCATTATTGGCATTGACCATTAATCATTGCTGGTATTAATAATTAATCATTAATCATTGGTCATTAATCATTAAATTCGTATCTTTGTCGCTCATAAGAACCACCTTAATTTATTGCTATGATTTACATGGAACTATTGGTTGTCCTTGCCGCTATATTCATTGGTGCAAGAGTCGGAGGTATCGGCTTGGGTATCTTCGGTATGATGGGATTGGGCGTCTTGGTCTTTGGTTTTGGCCTTAAGCCTGGTAACCCGCCTATCGATGTGATGCTGATCATCGTGGCTGTGATCACCGCCGCGGCTACCTTGCAAGCAGCAGGGGGGCTGGATTACTTGGTCAAAGTGGCCGAGAAAATCCTGCGTAGAAACCCTGCTATGATTACTTTCTTGGCGCCTGTGGTATGTTATTTCTTTACTTTGTTCTCTGGAACAGGACATATTGCTTACTCACTGCTTCCGATTATCTCGGAGATTGCCACCGATAGCAAGGTACGCCCTGAGCGTCCCCTCTCTATCTCGGTGATCGCCTCCCAACAGGCCATTACTGCCAGCCCTATCTCAGCCGCTACCGCTGCCTTGCTCTCAGCTGAACTTTTGGGAGATAGGGGCATCACCTTGGGCAATATACTTATGGTATGTATCCCGGCCACTCTTATCGGGGTGATTGCAGGGGCTATCGCGGTGAATTTCGTGGGGGTTCCTTTGGAAAAAGACCCTGAGTACTTGCGCCGTATACAGGAGGGTATCCTCAGCCAAGACAAGAGTGAAAAAGCTGTCCCTAGTCCACAGGAGCAAAAACGTGCTAAAACCTCTGTGATTATCTTCCTCTTAGGGGTATTCTCTATTGTTCTTTTCGGTTCTGTAGAGGCACTACGACCTACATTCACCATTGACGGAAAAGCAGTACAACTAGGTATGACACAGACCATTGAGATTGTGATGATGTCCACCGCTGGCCTTATGCTGATCCTCTCCAAAGCGGATATCAACAAGGCTGTCAAGGGCTCCGTTTTTATTGCAGGTATGCAAGCGGTAATTGCCATTTTCGGGATTGCTTGGATGGGCGACACCTATTTCAATGGCAATATTGAGTTTTTCAAAGACCATATAGCCGAGATTGTCAACCAGTATCCTTTCCTTTTCGCCGTGGCGCTCTTTGTCATGTCTATTTTCCTTTTCAGCCAAGCGGCTACCGTACGTACGCTCTACCCCTTGGGATTAGGATTGGGGATCTCTCCCCTTGCCATGGTAGCTATGTTCCCCGCCGTCAATGGGTATTTCTTTATTCCAAACTATCCAACCGTAGTGGCAGCGATCAACTTTGACCGTACAGGTACCACTCACATTGGCAAGTATGTGCTCAACCACTCCTTCCAGCTCCCTGGCTTTGTGGCGACCATAGTGGCGATCGCTATAGGATATACAATCATTGCCTTTATGTAACTGATTATCAAAACTATAATAAATGAAATTTTTTAAAACCGTTTTAGCTGTCATAGTAGGCTGCTTTACCAGCTTATTCCTCCTCTTACTGATTTTCATCGGTATGGCTTCTTTCTTTGCGCCCAAGGAGGACGCTCTTGAGATTAAGGACAACGCCATACTTTCCTTAGACTTTCAGCAGGAGGTATATGAGTATAGCAACCCTATACACATCAAGGATTTCGACTATGACATCAGTCAGGATAATACCCTGACAGCGATTCTAAGGGCTATTGAATATGCCAAAACAGATAAGCAGATCAAGGGAATTGTTCTAGGAGGTACCCAAGGTATCAAGGGACGTGCCCACTTGCAGGATATTCGTGAGGCTGTAGAGGATTTCAAGACCTCCGGCAAGTTCGTCTATGCCTTTAGCGAAGGGGCAACCCAGTCGGATTATCTCTTGCAGAGTGTGGCCGATTCGCTCTTTGTGGGTACCCTCTCCGAACTCAATGTACAGGGACTTAGTGCTGAAGTACTCTATTACAAGTACTTACAGGAGAAAACAGGAATCCACATGGAAGTCTTCCGCCATGGTAAGTACAAAAGTGCCGTAGAGCCTTTCTTGGAAAACAGCATGAGTGAGGCCAACCGCGAACAGATAAAGGCTTACCTTAGCTCCTTGTGGGAAAACTATGCCCATGATGTGGCGCAAAGCCGTGGTTTCTCTGTGGCTGACCTCAACCAGATTGCCGATAGCCTTTGGGGGCGTACCCCTGAGCTGGCACTCTCTCATCACTTAGTGGATAAGATTGCCTTCCAAGATGAATTTGAAAAAAGCCTATGTAAGGCCACTGGAGTCAAAAAAGTAAAGGATTTTGAATTAGTTCCTATAGAAAAATATACAAAGAAAGTAGCCGTTGAGTATAAAAAGAACTTGCTCAAAGAGCGAAAGAAAGCGCATATCGCAGTGATCTTCTGCAACGGAGAAATCGTATATGGCCCCTCCGAGGAGGCTACAGTAGGCAACGAGACTATTATCCAGGCCTTACGCCAAGCACGTGATAAGGAATCGGTGAAGGCCATTGTGCTACGTGTGAATTCCCCTGGGGGAAGTGGCCTAGCTTCTGAGCTGATACATAGGGAGATAGAGCTTACCCAAAAGGTAAAGCCCGTCTATACTTCTATGGGCAACTTGGCCGCTTCAGGCGGTTACTATATCGCTTGCAACTCCAAGCGTATCTTTGCCGATAAGCAGACCATTACAGGTTCTATCGGGGTATTTGGTATATTGCCTAATTTCAAAGATTTGGCCGACAAATGGGGGATCAACAGCGAACAAGTACAGACGCACCCCAATGCGCTTACCTATAGTTTGTTTGAGAAAACACCTGAGAAAACCCGCCAGGTATTCACCGAGGGAATTGAGCTATTTTATAAGAAATTTGTTCAACGGGTAGCTGACGGACGCCACATGAGCTGGGAGCAAGTGGATTCCATAGCTCAAGGACGTGTATGGACAGGTGCCGACGCGCTAAAACTAGGCCTTGTAGATGAAATAGGCAACCTTAAGCAGACCATTGCCTATGCTGCCAAAGAAAACAACCTCACCGAGGGTAATTATGGCCTTTTGGCTTATCCTGTTGTAGAAATTGATTTCTCTAATTTCATGAAGAAGCGTTTCCGTGCCTCTACCCAAGCTGAACTTAGAGAGATGATAAGGCAAGAAATAGGTACCAATGTGTATCAGGGAATGCAACAGCTTAAGAATGCTGTTCCCTCCTCTGGCACCTTCTTGCAAGCGAGAATGCCCTATGATGTGTATATCAAATAAATAGATAGTCTATAGAGATTACTTGTGCATGAGTTCCTTATAGAACTGAGGATACACCTTACAAGTAGTCTCTATAGTCTCTCCCTGAAGAAAAGGCTTACCTGTGCCTTGTATATAGTCTATAGCTTCCTGAGGTAGAGTGCCTTTGACGGTAGTAATAGCATCGGAATAGCGGCTGGCAATCTTGATAAGGTTTAGGCTATGAGGCTCTTTTAGTTCCTCTGCTTCCTTTTCTGTGATTTCATCGAAGCCTACTTTAGAAAGTAGCGCCGCATCCAGCTGCCCCTCAAAGGGAGAGCGCAAAAAGCAAGTAATAGTCTTGGTATTATAGAAGATGGGTTCGTCCTTGTAGTATGTTCTTAGGTAGAGCGGAAGCAGTGCCCCAAGCCAACCCTGTATATGGATCAGATCAGGAGACCAATTGAGTTTCTTAACTGTCTCTATGATCCCCTTAGCAAAGAAGATACAACGCTCATCGTTGTCAGCATAGAGTTTCCCTTGATCGTCAAAGGCATCTTCTTGCTTGAAATATTCGTCATTATCAATAAAGTACACCTGCATACGCTCCTTTTGGATAGAGGCTACTTTGACAATCAGTGGCATATCCACATCATTGATAACCAAGTTCATTCCTGAAAGACGAATCACCTCATGCAACTGATGACGGCGTTCGTTGATGTCTCCATAACGGGGCGTAAAGATACGCAATTGTCCTCCTGTGGTATTCAGAGCGCGTGCCAAATCAAAAGCGCGTTGGGCTATTTCTGTCTCTGCCTGATAAGGCAACACCTCAGAAGAAACATAAAGTATCTTTTTATTTTTCATAAGTGTATTTTTTTTAGACGAAAAACATTCAGGCACAAAGTTACAAAAAAAATTACAAACAAACTACTATCAACAAAAAAATAGTTTCGTAAATTCTTAAAAAATGCAAATTTTTGACAAAAAATTAGATTTACAGTCTTTTTTGGCTCCCTTGTTCCAAGAAAAAAAATCAGTAGGCCTTGTCCCTACTATGGGAGCGCTCCACAACGGACATTTGTCCTTAATGAAAAAAGCCTTGCAGGAGAACGACCAAGTCGTGGTCAGCGTCTTTGTGAACCCCACTCAGTTCAACAATGCAGAGGATTTAGAGAAGTACCCGCGCAACCTGGAAAAGGACGCAGCGACGATCGCCAGCCTATCAGACAAGATTGTGCTCTTTGCTCCCGAAATTTCCGAAATGTATGAGGGTGTTCCCACCTCTGGCAGTTATGACTTTCAGGGCTTGGACAAGGTCATGGAAGGCGCTTTCAGACCTGGACACTTTGAGGGGGTAGCCACCATCGTAGAAAAGCTCTTCAGGCTGGTAACCCCTACCCGTGCTTACTTCGGAGAAAAGGACTACCAACAAATATTGATTATCAAGCGTATGGTCGCCCAGCGAGGCCTACCTGTGATGCTGGTACCTTGCCCTATCATCAGGGAGGAAAGCGGCCTTGCTATGAGTTCTCGCAACGAGCGCCTCTCCAGCGAAGGACGCCAGCAGGCAGCTTTCATCTACAAGGTACTCCAAGAGGCCAAAGCGCGCTTTGCCTCCAGCTCCATTGCCGAGGTAAAGGCTTTCGTTGAGCAACAATTTGCCCAAGCACCTGCCTTCGAATTAGAGTATTTCTTAATCGTAGACGAAAATACCCTCCAAGAGGCCACCGAGAAACAAGCCAACAAGGCTTACCGTGCTTTTGTCGCCGCTTATATTGAGGGCGTACGACTTATTGATAACCTTTCCTTATAGTCATGCAACAGATTACCAGCCTACAGAATCCCCTTGTCAAATACCTCTTTACCCTCACCCAAAAGTCCAAGCAGCGCAAGGAACATCAACAATTTCTTATAGAAGGAAAACGCGAGATTACCTTGGCCTTACAGGCAGGCTACCTCATTGAGCAGTTATTCATCTGCCCCGCTATCCTAAGTGAGGCAGAGGTCGAAAGACTTTTTGCAGGGTATAAGTGTACCGCTATTTCAGCAGAGGTGTATGAGAAGCTCTCCTATCGCTCCTCTACCGAGGGGATATTGGCGCTGGCACAGTGTAAAGACCATGCGCTTTCTGGAAGTGTATTCCAAAAAGCGCATCCTTTAGTTTTGGTTGCCGAAGCTCCCGAAAAACCTGGCAACATTGGGGCACTACTACGTACCGCCGATGCCGCAGGGATTGATGCCGTCTATATTGCCAATCCTAAGACAGACCTGTACAATCCCAATGTTATCCGCTCCAGCGTGGGCACTGTCTTTACTGTTCCTATTTTTATGGGCAGTAGTGGGGATATTCGCTCTCACTTACAGCAGCAGGGCTTTGCTATCTATTGTGCCGCTCTTTCGGCCTCTGTGCCTTATGATGAGGTGTCCTATAGGGGGCGTACCGCTATTGTGGTAGGTACCGAGGATATTGGCCTCTCCCCTACTTGGCTAGAGGCTTCCTCCCAGAATATTATCATTCCTATGCAGGGCAAAATTGACTCTATGAATGTATCGGTCAGTGCGGCCATTCTTATCTTTGAGGCTGTCCGACAGCGAAAAAGCTAAACGATCTTCCCGATAGAGTTCTCTCTGGCCAATACAATAAGTAAGTCTTCCTTATCCAAGCGAAGATTCGGATCTGGAGTTACATTCATCTTGCCATCACTATGCTTGACCGCCAATATATTGATCTCATACTTATGCCTTAAATTCAGCTCCATAAGCGACTTGCCTATATAGCTCTTTGGAATTTTGACCTCGTAGATAAAATAGTCCTCCGAGAACTTAAAGTATTCTATGATTGTAGGGTGTAGCACAGAGTAGGCAATCTTTTCCCCCATGGACTCCTCTGGAAAAACCACTTGGGTAGCCCCAATCTTTTCCAAAACACGACCTTGGGTGTGATTCACTGCCTTACAGATGATATCTTTCACGCCTAAATCCTTTAGGTGTAAAGTAATCAATATGCTCGCTTGTATATTGTCTCCTACACTGACAAAGGCCATATCAAAGTCGTCTTTCACTACATTCTTCAGGGCTATCTCATCGGTAGCATCCAAGATAACGGCATCATCTATGATACCCTCATTCAGGGCTTGCTTGATCAGTTCCTCATTGGCGTCAATGGCCAGTACAGTGGATTTATTTTTATAAAGGGTCTTGGCTACGGATTTACCAAATTCGCCCAAACCTATGACTAAAAAATTTTTCATAATTATCCTATTAATATATTTTCTTTAGGGTATTTATAATTACCAACTATTCTCTCACGAGAAAAAGCCAATACAATTGTAAGCGGCCCTACCCTACCCAAAAACATGGTAAAGAGTAAGATAGTTTGAGAGGCTGTACTCAAAGAATTGGTAATCCCCATGGAAAGCCCTGTGGTAGAGAAAGCCGACATAACCTCAAAGAGAATCTTTAGAATTTCCACCTTTGGATCAAAGTAAGTTATAAGTAATGCAGCAAGAAAGACATACAACAGAGTTATAAAAACCAAGGTAGAGGCCTTATTGAACAGCTGCCATGAGATACGTCGTTTAGAGTACTCTATATACCGTCTATTGAGCAAAGAGGTACGTACCCCTAAGTATAAAACACCAAGAGTAGTAGTTTTTATCCCTCCTCCTGTAGAACTAGGCGAAGAACCTATGAACATCAGCAAAATCCACAAAAAAGCCGTTGCTGCTGAAATCTCTGTTATAGGTATGGTATTGAAGCCCACCGAACGCAGTGTGGCTGAGTGGAAGAAGCTAATAAGCAGCTTATTCCCCACAGAGTGCCCCGCATAAGCGTCCATATGATTGTATTCTAAAATAAAAAACAGCAAGGTGCCTGCCCCAAAAAGAATCAAGGTAATCAGGCTGGAAAACTTAGAATTGACACTGATTTTTCTACGCTTTCCCCTGATATACTCAAAGAGCTCTATAATAGCAGTAAAACCGAAACCTCCTAAGAACATCAATGGAATAATAATGAGGTTCATAGGAATATCGAAGGTATAATCTTGCAAACCATTGGGATAGAGAGCAATCCCTGCATTACAAAAAGCCGATACCGAATGAAAAATTGCATAGAAAAGAGCTTTGTACCAGCTATATTGCTTGATAAAAACAAAAAAAAGCAGAAAAGCACCTATAGCTTCTATGAGCAGAACGATAAAAACTACCTTTTTGATATGAGAATACAAGTCTATCTTAGCCTCATGGTTCATACCCTCAGAGATCAATCGCTTGGTATAGAAGCCTATTTTTTTAGTAATAAGCAGCACAATCACTGAAGAAAAAGTCAGTATTCCCAAGCCTCCCAGTTGTATCAACAGCAAAATGCACACCTGCCCATAGTCCGAGAGTATACCATGCATATCACAGATAGAGAGACCTGTACCTGTAACAGCCGAAGTAGCGGTAAAAAGTGCCTCAAAGAAAGTAAACCCGCTCCCCGCGCTATGCGTAAAAGGCATCATCAACAGCCCCGCCCCTACACATATCAGAAAGAGGAAAGAGATTATAATAATGGTATAAGGAGAACAATTACGTAACATCAATGGTGATTAGTGATTAGTGATTAGTGATTAGCGAATAACGAACAGTGAATAGCAAATAGCAAACAACAGGGTGACACTTTTCACTCTTCACTTAATTAATAGGCGGCAAAAGTACTAAATATAAACAAGCTAACCAAATATTTTAAAACTTAGTTTCTAAACATCAATCAATAGTTAAAATATCATTTACTAATCCTCTAAGACACAACAAATTCCATGAATAGTCATTAGTCACTCGTCATTAGTCACTTGTCATTTGTCACTCGTCATTGGTCACTTGTCACTTGTCATTGGTCATTATTCTTATCCCCTTAAAAATTCTAAATAATCAGAATAGAATATTATTTTTTCCTAAACAAAACAACAATCATAGAAATTACAGTTAAAAGACAAAAAAATATTTTACTCCTGCTTGATATGTCAAAAAAAAAACGTATGTTTGTGGTAGCTAAAAAAAACACTTTTGCTATGGAAAATACAGTAAAACTAACTTTCGAAGGAAAGGAATACGAGTTCCCGCTGGTAGTGGGAACCGAAAACGAAAAAGCAATTAACATAGAGAAATTGCGCGCCCTCACAGGGCTGATTACCTTAGACTCTGGCTACAAGAATACTGGTTCTTGCAAGAGTGCTATTACTTTCTTGGACGGAGAAAAAGGTATCCTCCGCTATCGTGGCTATAACATAGAGGATTTAGCAGCCAAGGCAGAGTTCTTGGAAGTGGCTTACCTGCTGATCTTCGGAGAACTCCCTACGGTAGAAGAGTATGACAAGTTCAAGAAAACCATTCACAAGTACACCTTGGTACATGAGGAAATGCGCCAAATACTCAATGGTTTCCCTAAGGCTGCCCACCCTATGGGGGTACTCTCAGCCGCCACCAGTGCGCTGACTGCCTTTAATCCTGTTCCAGTAAATGTGAAATGCGAAAAAGATGTGTATGAAGCAGTGTGTAAGGTGATGGCCAAAGTGACCATTATCGCCACTTGGGTATATCGTAGGCGTGAAGGATTACCACTGAACTATTACAATAATGACTTGGGTTATATTGAGAATATTCTACAGTTATTCTTCTCTATCCCTACCGAAAAGTATGAGATCAACCCAACCGTAGTTTCAGCTCTTAACAAACTGCTTATTCTCCATGGCGATCATGAGCAAAACTGCTCTACTTCTACCGTACGCTTGGTAGGCTCTTCCGAAGCGGGACTCTTCGCTAGTATCTCCTCTGGGGTATCTGCCCTCTGGGGTCGCCTACATGGCGGGGCTAACCAAGCCGTAATTGAAATGCTCGAAGAGATTCACAAGGACGGAGGCGATGTGGATAAGTTCGTTCGCCGTGCCAAAGACAAGGACGATCCGTTCCGCCTTATGGGCTTCGGACACCGTGTATATAAGAACTTTGACCCGCGTGCTACTATTATCAAGGCCGCAGCCGACGATGTGCTTAATGCCTTGGGCATAGACGAACCTATCTTCGCTATTGCTAAGCATCTAGAAAAAGTAGCTCTTGAGGACGAATACTTCAAAGCTCGCAACCTTTACCCCAATGTGGATTTCTATTCTGGTATCATTTACAAGGCTTTGGGCATGCACTTGGAAATGTTCACCGTACTCTTTGCCATCGGCCGCCTACCTGGCTGGATTGCACAATGGAAAGAAATGCGCCAAGGCGGAGAGCCTATCGGTCGTCCTCGCCAAATATATGTAGGAGCCACCCAACGTCCGTTTGTGGAACTTAACAAGAGATAGTTATGAAAAGCATTGTATATACCAAAACCGACGAAGCTCCTTTTTTGGCCACACACTCACTACTACCTATTATTCAGCGCTTCTGTGCCTCTTCAAATGTCACCTTTGAGCTGAAGGATATTTCTTTGGCAGGGCGTATCTTGGCAGCTTTCCCCGAATGGCTCTCTAAGGAGCAACAAGTGAAAGATGACTTAGATGAGTTGGGGCACTTAGCCACTACCCCTGAGGCCAATATCATCAAATTGCCCAATATCAGCGCCTCTGTGCCTCAGCTCAAGGCGGCCATTGTCGAATTGCAAAAACAAGGCTATCCCCTACCCCCCTATCCTGAAGCTCCTGTTACAGAAGAAGAAAAGGCCATCAAAGCGCGCTATGACAAGGTCAAAGGAAGTGCAGTAAACCCTGTCCTTAGGGAAGGTAACTCCGACCGTCGTGCTCCTAAGGCAGTCAAAGCCTATGCCAAAACCCATCCGCATAGCATGGGAGCTTGGAGTAAGGATTCCAAAACCACAGTGGCTACCATGGACGAAGGGGATTTCTATCATAACGAACAGTCTGTAACGCTCAAAGCTGCCGACACCGTACGTATAGAACTACTCACTGCCTCTGGTAAAACCCAACTGCTCAAGGACAACCTCCCTCTACAAGAAGGAGAGATTATTGACGCTACGGTAATGAGTCGAAAGGCCTTACTGGATTTCTATAAAAAGCAGTTTGCCCGTGCTAAGGAGCTAGGGGTATTGCTCTCTTTGCACCTGAAAGCCACCATGATGAAGGTCTCCGACCCTATTCTCTTTGGCTATGCTGTGGAAACTTTCTTTGAGCCTCTTCTTAGCAAATATGCCGATACCTTCAAGCGCTTAGGGGTGAACACACGCAATGGCTTCTCCGATGTCTTAGACAGAATAAGCTCCCTCCCCGATGCCGAAAGAGCTGCTATCGAAAAAGATATAGAAAAGGTATTCGCCGAAGCGCCCGCTGTGGCCATGGTCAATTCCGACAAGGGCATCACCAACTTACACTTTCCTAACGATGTCATCGTTGATGCTTCCATGCCTGCCATGATTCGCAATTCAGGAAAAATGTGGAATACCAAAGGGGAAACCCAAGATACCCTCGCCGTACTACCTGATAGTAGTTATGCAGGTATATACCAAGTAGTAATAGACTTCTGCAAGGAGCATGGAGCTTTTGATCCTACCACTATGGGTTCCGTGCCCAACGTAGGACTTATGGCGCAGAAAGCCGAGGAATATGGTTCTCATGACAAAACTTTTGAAGTTCCTGAAGATGGGGAAATACGTGTTGTAGGGGCGCATGGCAAGGTATATCTCTCTCACCAAGTAGAACGAGGCGACATTTGGCGTATGTGCCAAGTGAAAGATGCACCCGTACAAGACTGGGTAAAGCTCGCCATAAGCCGTGCAAGAGCTACAGGTGCTCCTGCTGTCTTCTGGCTGGATACCCTCCGTCCTCACGACCACGAACTTATCAAGAAAGTAGGTCGCTATCTGAATGACTACGACACCGAAGGATTGGAAATCCATATTCTCTCCCCCGAAGAGGCTACCCTTTTCTCCCTCAAGCGAGCTAAAAAGGGATTGGATACCATCTCTGTTACTGGTAATGTCTTGCGCGACTACCTCACCGACTTATTCCCGATCTTGGAACTCGGTACCAGTGCCAAAGTGCTTTCCATTGTCCCTCTAATGAACGGCGGCGGACTTTTTGAAACAGGTGCGGGAGGTTCTGCGCCTAAGCTAGCCGAACAGCTCTTTCAAGAAAATCACTTACGTTGGGATTCCCTTGGGGAGTTCCTCGCCTTGGGTGCTTCCTTAGAGCACTTTGCACAAACCTACAAAAACCCTAAGGCACAAGCACTTGCCGATGCTTTGGACGTAGCTGTAGGCAAAGTCCTTGAAGAAGGCAAATCTCCCCAATCCAAGGTAGGCACCTTGGACAACCGTGGCAGCCATTTCTTCTTGGCGCGCTACTGGGCTGAGGCTTTAGCCGTACAAACCCAAGACAGTGCGCTCGCCCAAGAATTTGCACCCATTGCCAAGGCCTTGGCCGATAATGAGGCACAAATCTTAAGCGAACTTATGCAGGTGCAAGGAAAGCCTGTAGATATACAAGGCTACTACCACCCCAACGAGGCACTAACCTTCGAGGTGATGCGCCCTAGTAAAACACTTAATTCAATTATTAATAATTAAATGGTTAGTGGTTAGTGATTAGTCTTTAGTAACTAGCCACTAACAACTAATCACTAACAACTAAAAACTAAAAATTCATAACTTAAAACTAACAACGTATGGCATTTGATATTGAAATGATAAAAAAGGTATACGACCGTATGCCTGAGCGAGTAGATAAGGCGCGTAGCATCGTAGGCCGCCCCCTTACCCTCGCTGAAAAAATTCTCTATGCACACCTTTGGGAAGGAACACCTACCCAGGCCTTTGCACGAGGAAAAGATTATGTGGATTTTGCCCCTGACCGTATCGCTTGTCAGGACGCCACCGCTCAAATGGCACTCTTGCAGTTCATGCACGCTGGCAAATCCAAAGTGGCTGTACCTACAACCGTACACTGCGACCACCTTATCCAAGCCAAAGAAGGTGCCGAAATAGACCTTAAAGTGGCTACCGAGCAGTCCAAAGAGGTTTTTGACTTCCTTTCCTCTGTATCCAACAAATACGGAATTGGTTTCTGGAAGCCCGGGGCTGGAATTATCCACCAGATTGTCTTGGAAAACTATGCCTTCCCTGGAGGAATGATGATTGGTACAGACTCCCATACTGTCAATGCTGGCGGATTAGGTATGATTGCCATAGGTGTCGGAGGTGCCGATGCGGTAGATGTGATGGCAGGTATGGCTTGGGAGCTAAAATTCCCTAAGCTCATCGGGGTCAAACTCACCGGTAAGCTCAACGGATGGACTGCCCCTAAGGACGTAATCCTCAAAGTAGCTGATATCCTTACTGTGAAAGGGGGTACAGGAGCTATTGTGGAATACTTCGGCGAAGGTGCTCAATCTCTCTCTTGTACTGGTAAGGGTACAATCTGTAACATGGGGGCTGAGATAGGGGCTACAACCTCTACCTTTGGCTACGATGAGTCCATGCGCCGCTACCTCAAGGCTACTGGCCGCGAGGATGTCGTTGCTGCTGCCGACAAAGTAGCCGCCTACCTGACCGCTGACCCTGAAGTATATGCCGAACCTGAGAAATATTTTGACCAACTCATTGAGATCAACCTCTCCGAGCTAGAACCTTATATCAATGGGCCTTTCACTCCTGACCGTGGTACGCCTGTAAGCAAGATGAAGGAAGTTGCCCGTGCCAATGATTGGCCTCTCAAAGTAGAATGGGGACTTATTGGTTCTTGTACCAACTCCTCCTATGAGGATTTGAGCCACGCTGTATCAGTGATTAAGCAAGCCATTGAGTTGGGCGTTACCCCTAAGGCTTCCTTTGGTATCAACCCTGGCTCCGAACAGATTCGTTATACCATCGAGCGCGATGGTATCATAGATACTTTCAAACAACTCAGCACCAAGGTATTTACCAACGCTTGCGGCCCTTGTATCGGTCAGTGGGACAGAGAAGGAGCAGAAAAACAGGAGAAAAACACCATTGTACACTCCTTCAACCGTAACTTCTCCAAGCGTGCCGACGGAAACCCTAATACCCATGCCTTTGTAACCTCCCCTGAAATGGTAGCTATGCTAGCCATTGCTGGTCGCTTAGACTTCAACCCTCTTACCGATACCCTTATCAATGACAAGGGCGAAGAGGTAAGGTTCAAACCTCCTTACGGAGAAGAACTCCCAACCAAAGGATTTGCCGTAGATGACCCTGGTTATCAGGCACCAGCCAAAGATGGTAGTAATGTAGAAGTCGTGGTATCCCCTACCTCCAACCGCCTACAACTTTTGGCGCCTTTCGCCCCTTGGGACGGAAAGAATATTACTGGGGCTAAGCTGCTCATCAAAGCACAAGGCAAATGTACTACCGACCATATCTCCATGGCAGGGCCTTGGTTGCGCTTCCGTGGGCACTTGGACAATATCTCCAATAATATGCTCATCGGGGCAGTAAATGCCTTCAATGGCAAAACCAACAGTGTCAAAAATCAGCTCACAGGTGCGTATGACGAAGTGCCTAAGGTACAACGTGCCTACAAGGCAGCTGGGGTTCCCTCTATCGTAGTGGGCGACCAGAACTATGGGGAAGGTTCCTCTCGCGAACATGCGGCTATGGAGCCACGCCACTTAGGGGTGAAGGCTGTTTTGGTTAAGTCCTTTGCACGTATCCATGAGACCAACCTGAAAAAACAGGGTATGCTTGCCCTAACCTTTGCCAACGAAGCCGATTACGATAAGATCCAAGAAGATGATACTATCAATTTCCTTGACCTCACCGACTTTGCACCCAACAAACCCCTACACTTGGAGTTTGTCCACAAGGACGGCAGCAAGGATGTCATCACCTGCAACCATACTTACAACGCCTCCCAAATAGAGTGGTTTAAGGCAGGAAGTGCACTGAACCTCATTGCTAAGAATAAATAAAGGTAAATATTTGTAGGTGGCCTACTATCTGTCCCTATAGTTGACCACCTATTTTTTCCTTTAAAAATACACTCTATACTTGAATTTTACACCCAGAACAAAAAGAAAAACATATTGTTTTAAATACCAACAATTTAAATTGTTGATAAGTTTTTTTATTTTTATTTGTTTTTGAAAAGAAATATTTATATTTTCGCAACATCTTTAAAGATAGAAAGATAATGTTTTTAATATTTTATGAAATGGCCTAACACTTATTTATTTATAGCCATATCTCTTATAAGTGTTTTTCTATATTTACTCACCTCTCATGCTTTGAATTTAGACAAAGTATTTGTTCTCTCTCTATCAGAACAACTTACTTCTGAGCAGGTACAGAAAATTCTCTTTATAAGAAAAAAATGGCAATGGGTACAATATGCCTTCATTCCTCTTTTCTTTGGAATCAAAATAAGTATTGTAGCCTTTCTATTAGATATTGGTTGTCTTTTCCATAATAAAGAGATTCCTTATAGGCAACTTTTTCGTATAGTATTATTGAGCGAATTTATTTTTTTATTAGCTCCCATTTTAAAATTATGCTGGTTTTATTTTTTCCAATCTAACTTCACCTTAGAAGATTTACAATACTTTTATCCCTTATCTCTTGGTAACATTATAGATCATAAAACCGTCGCCTCTTGGCTTGTTTATCCTTTGCAAGTGGTAAATGTATTTGAAGTTGCCTATTTCCTTTTCTTATCCATTCAAATAGATAAGGCCATTGGTAGTACTACTGAAGAAGGATTGAATATAGCAGGTTGTAGTTATGGAATAGGGTTGCTTCTATGGGTGGTAAGTGTAATGTTTCTTACCTTAAATATATCCTAATATGGAAAAAGTACTTTTAAAAAAGTTTTTAATAAGCATTATAGTTGTATTATTCTGTGTTATGGGAGTCAAAATAGTAACACTCCTACAGCACAAGGCACAAATAGAACATTCCTTAGCTACAGTACCTGATTTCAGTTTGCAAACCATAGAAGGTACACCCTTTACAAAAGCACAACTCCCTGAGAATGTAGCTATTGTTTTTATTTATTTCAATACAGAATGTGAATATTGTTTTTATGAGGCTAAGGATATTACCTCACATAAGGAACAATTCAAAGAAACTATATTCTTATTTATCTCAACAGAGCCTATAGAAAACATAGTAAACTTTGCTAAAGAACAAGAATTAGAAGGCTATGATTCTTTTCTTTTCTTACAAGATAGGAGTCATACTTTTGCTAAAAAATTTAATGCTCCAAGTATCCCTTATATACTTATCTATGGGAAGAATAAGGAATTATTAATAAGACATAGGGGGCAACTAAAAGCTGAAAAAATAATTTCTGTTCTCAATGAACAGAATTAAAAATAAAAATACTTTTTAATAAAGCCATAAAAAAGCTAGCGTTTATAGCTTATATAAAAGTATTTCGTCTAATTGGCCAATTAGATTTCAATTATTGTTTAATTACTAAAATATTTTTATTATGAAGACATTGAATTTTAACCAAATGGAAAGTATCCAAGCAGGCTTAGAGTGTTCTAGTTACCAAAATAGAGTAATGTCTATAGCTGGAGCTGCAGCTACAATTGTTGGATTCTTTGGTCCTATAGGAGCTATTATAGCTGCACCTACAGCTATAGGAGCAGGTGTATATAGTATTTATTGTGCATATAAAGATTGATTTTATGATATTATGTAGAAATATTTTCCCATTATCAAGTATTTCTGTATCTATAAATAGTCAAGAAATAAGCCTTACTTCTGGAGGAAAAGTAGAAATACCTTTGAAAAGAATGGAACATTATGCCATAGAAGTTACCACTCCTTTATTACCTAAGAAGAATAGTAAAACTGTAACCAATCTACATGAAGATTCTGTGATAGAAATAAATAGTACACTTCCTGATCGTTACTATTTAATAATGGGAACTTTATCATTGATCGTTTGCATTTTATTCTTTTTTCAGATAGTATCTTCTATTATATTCTGTACTACCCTCCTGCTTTATATACTTCCTATAGTGTATTATAGCTTTATCAGACCTGACAAGTATTTTTCTATCAACATTAAATAAAAGATTAATACTTCCCACAGAAATACTTTATTTAGAAGAGATAAATAACTTTTTCAATATAAAGTTTTCTATCTAACATTGTCTAATCTTTAATGAAGAGATGTCTTTTGGCATCTCTTCTCTCTATAATCAATCTATGCTATGAATCTAAAATATATACAAAAAACTTTTTCCCACCAGCATGACCAAAGCGATTGTGGAGTCGCTTGCTTATTGTCGCTTATTCAATATTATGGAGGAGTACATACCTTAGAAGAACTTCGTATCCTAAGCGGCACCACTAGAGAGGGAACAACTCTATTAGGTCTTTATCAAGCTGCCAATCAATTAGGATTTAAAGCGGAGGGTAATGAGGCTACTATAGAAGTTCTTAAGGATTATCTTGATCCACTGATATTACATGTAAAAATTGAACAGTTAGAACATTATATAGTTTGCTATGGTTATAAGGATGGATTTTTTATTATAGGGGACCCTGCCAAGGGGATTGAAAGGCTCACAGCTGAAGACCTAGAGAAGCTTTGGATAGGCAAAGCCTGTCTTACGCTTAGTCCTACAGAAAGATTCCAAAAAAAGAAAAATAAACAACAAGCACAATTATTTTGGCTTTTGGAGCTTGTCAGGAAAGATATTCGCCTACTCACTCTCAGTATTGTCTTAGGAATTATTATAGCTATTTTGGGGTTGGCCATGGCTATATTTTCTCAAAAACTCATTGACGACATTCTCCCGTCTAAGGACTTAGACAGATTTTGGCAAGGAATGATGCTCCTTACCATTCTACTTATAGCTCGTATAGCTATTGCTGCTATTCGGGAATATTTGCTCGTTATGCAAACCAAAGACTTTAATAATCGTATTAACAAACTATTCTTTACCAAACTATTATATCTCCCTAAATTTTTCTTTGATACTCGCAAGATAGGAGAATTGGTTGCTAGATTAAATGACACTCAACGTATACAAAGAGTTGTCAAACAGTTTGTCAGCAGTGCATTTATTGATAGTATTATTATAGTAGTAACTATTGTCTTTTTGTTCTATTACAGCTGGAAAATTGCTCTTTTTGTACTGCTTTCTATTCCTATTTACTTTTTTATTATCAAAAAGTACAATGCAAAAATCATACACCTACAGCAAGAAATGATGCAGAGTTATGCTATTGTAGAGAGCAACTATATTAACTCCTTCCAAGGGATTACGGAGATAAAGATCTACAATAAACAAGAGATTTTTGCCAAAATAAACAACCTTGTCTTTACCACCTCTCAAGAAAAGTTATTCCTTTTAGGAAAAATGAATATCCGTCTTTCTTCGATATCAGGTTTGGTGAGTGTGTTTCTCTTGGTAAGTATCTTGCTATATAGTTCCTTACAAGTACTGGAAAATAGTTTGCTACTGGGAGAACTTATGGCCATTCTTACAATGGTCTCTTCTATACTTCCCTCCATTTTGAGCTTAGCTCTAATAAGTATTCCTATCAATGAAGCAAAGGTTGCCTTTTCTCGTATGTACCACTTTACCGCTATTGAAGCAGAATCTTCTGGAGAAGACACAATTGATAACATAGATACAATCACACTACAAGATGTTACCTTTCGCTTTGTAGGAAGAAAGCCCATTCTTTCTTGTCTCTCTTTACAAGCAAGAAAAGGAGAACTTATCTCTATTGTAGGAGAAAATGGCTGCGGAAAAAGTACTTTGGCCAATATTCTCCTACAATTTTACACTCCTGAAAAGGGAACCATTTATATCAATGAACAAGCTTTAAGTAATATTTCTTTAGATAGCTACCGAAAATTAGTAGCTTATATCCCTCAAGAAATAGCTATATTCAATGGTAATGTATTAGATAACATTCTTTTAGGAGAAAATAATAGTAAGGAAAAAATTCTTTCTTTCTTAGAAGAATATCATTTTGAAACTTATTTCAATACCTTCCCACAAGGATTGGCTACCCTATTGGGCGAAGGAGGAATCAATCTCTCTGGAGGGCAAAAACAACTTATTGCTTTTGCTCGTGCATTATTTAAAAAGCCACAGCTACTCATCTTGGACGAAGCTACATCTGCCATGGATAGACAAACAGAACAGTTTATACACAAGTTATTATTTAAAATAAAACCACAATGTTTAATCCTCTTTATCACACATAGATTACACTCTTTACAAGACATATCTGATCGTATATGTATTCTACAAAATGGTAAAATTATTCTTTCGGGTACTCATGAAGAACTTATACAAACTAAAAATTTCTACAGTGATTTCTTTGCTAAAATTTAAAAAATTATTTGTTTTTATTTCTAAAAATAAATAATTAATAATTAATCCCTATAGCCTAACAACTAACCACTAATTTTATTTTTTACTTTTTACTTTTTTCACTACCTTTGCATTTCAATCTAAAGTAGGAAGCTATAGGTATCTTTTTCACCTTATTACTTTTTACTTTTTACTTTTTAAAAACATGAGTATCAAAGAATTATTACAAGAAAAGACAAATGTAGGCGAGGTTACCCTCCGTGGGTGGGTACGTACCTTCCGCAGCAACCGCTTTATAGCCCTTAATGATGGTTCTACCTTGGCCAACTTACAGGTGGTAGTGGATTTCGAACATACCCCTGAGGAAACCCTCAAGCGTATCACCACAGGAGCTGCTATTGAGGTGAGAGGAAAAGTAGTAGAAAGCCAAGGCAAAGGCCAATCTATTGAGGTACAGGCCTCCGAGGTTATCATTTTGGGAGACTGTAATCCTGACGAATATCCTATTCAGCCAAAGAAACACTCTTTGGAGTTCCTCCGCGAGCAGGCACACTTGCGCGTACGCACCAATGCTTTCGGGGCTATCATGCGCGTACGCTCTACGCTAGCCTATGCAGTACATAAGTATTTCCAAGACAATGGCTTTTTCTACGTCAATACCCCAATTATCACAGGTAGTGATGCCGAGGGCGCAGGGGAAATGTTCCGTGTAACTACCCTTGACCCCAAGAATCCGCCCCTTACCGAAACAGGCGAGGTGGATTATAAAAGAGACTTCTTTGGGCGTGAAACCAACCTTACCGTATCTGGACAGCTTGAAGGGGAAACTTTCGCTATGTCATTGGGGAAAATATATACCTTTGGCCCTACTTTCCGTGCAGAAAACTCCAACACCTCTCGCCACTTAGCCGAATTCTGGATGATTGAGCCTGAAATGGCTTTCTATGACCTTATTGACAACATGAATTTGGCAGAGGACTTTATCAAATATGTACTCAAATACACCTTGGAGGTACGTCGTGAGGATA
Source organism: Capnocytophaga sp. CM59 (assembly GCF_000293175.1). Lineage (NCBI taxonomy): Bacteria > Pseudomonadati > Bacteroidota > Flavobacteriia > Flavobacteriales > Flavobacteriaceae > Capnocytophaga > Capnocytophaga sp. CM59. The sequence continues at coordinate 72,478 of NZ_ALNN01000013.1, read as the reverse complement.
TTGAGTTCTTAAACCAACGCTTTTTGGAAGAGGAAAAGACCAAACCACAAACCGAACGCAGCGAGATGTCCCTTATTGAGAAGTTAGAGTTTGTCATTCATAACGACTTCAAGCGTGTAAGCTATACCGAAGCGGTGGAAATTCTCAAGAACTGTAACCACAACAAAAAGAAGAAGTTCCAATACCTCATAGACGAATGGGGAGTAGATCTACAAAGCGAACACGAACGCTATTTGGTAGAGAAACACTTCGGTTGTCCTGTGATTCTCTATGACTATCCTGCCAAGATCAAGGCTTTCTATATGCGCCTGAACGAAGACGGTAAGACGGTTCGCGCTATGGATATTCTTTTCCCTGGTATTGGAGAGATTGTCGGCGGTTCTCAGCGTGAAGAGCGTTATGACGTCCTCAAGCAGAAAATAGAAGACTTAGGCATGGACGAACAGACCCTTTGGTGGTACCTCGAACTACGCAAGTTCGGTACGGCTGTACATAGTGGTTTTGGTCTAGGCTTTGAGCGCTTAGTACTCTTTACCACAGGTATGACCAATATCCGTGATGTAATCCCTTACCCTCGCACTCCACAAAGTGCTGAGTTCTAAAATATCCAAAAAAGGCTATCCGAAAAGATAGCTTTTTTACTTTCAGATAATATTTCACTACCTTTGTTCCCACTAAAAACTCACTTTATGAAAAAGTATCTATACTATACTCTAACCTTAGTCGGTTGTTGGCTCTTACCTATAGGAGTACATACTTTAGTGGAAAGATACTTCACTGATTCCTATATATATGATATCTCTTGGGGTATATTTGTCTATCTTGTGTATTATTATGGTAATGCTATTGGGATATTACTCTCCTCTTTACTATTCCAATGGAGAAAAGAGTTATTTTTTGTGCCTTATGGGATACTTTCTTTCGTAATATTTGAACAAATATCTTATCGCCCCTTACGAACTTGGTTTGTATGGATCACTATAAATATCAGTTATTGCTTATTATTTGTGTTATTAAACCGATTTAGAAAAACAAACCATATTCAGAATGAAAAAGATATTTAACAAACAAAACAACTTCCTTTTTGCCTTAGTGGGCATGATCATCTTAGCAAAAATCATCCCTTATCGAGATGAATACAGTGCGGTATTTAACCTAAACCACTTTATTGATTGGGGAATTTGTATCATCTTCCTACTCTACGGACTGAAACTCAATATCAAAGAGGTATTTCGGGATATAAAGAACTGGAAACTTCACCTGTTGGTACAGCTGGGTACTTTTGTCCTCTTTCCTCTTTTGGTGGCCTTGTTCTACCCATTAGCTAAGGGAACAAACTACCAGTTGGTCTGGCTCTCGATTTTCTTTTTAGCGAGCTTACCCTCCACGGTATCCTCCTCAGTGGTGATGGTTTCTATCGCCAAGGGCAATATTACCTCTGCTATATTCAACGCCTCCATATCGGGACTCATAGGGATTGTAGCTACGCCCCTACTCATGGGCTTTTTCTTAGAAAACACCTCAGCAGAAGTCAATCAAGGAGAAATTATTCAGCAATTACTACTTAAAGTACTGCTACCTATCGTACTGGGGCTGCTATTGAATCCACTTTTGAAGAAATGGGTAGATAAATACAGCAAATGGATAGGTCAGTTTGACCGATTTATCATTTTGCTCATTGTGTATGAGAGTTTTTCCGATGCTTTTGTCAAGCAAATATTCCTTTCGGTCTCTCCTATGGTCTTTGTGATCATTGCAACGGCTTCAGTAGCCTTGTTTTTCATTGTATATGAAGTACTCAAGCGGCTCTCTCATGCCTTGGGATTCAACAGGGAAGACACCATTACCACTACCTTTTGTGGGTCTAAAAAGTCGCTAGTACACGGAAGTCTTTTTGTGATGGTCTTAGGTATCCCCGAAACTCAAAAAGTACTCTATTTGCTCCCTATTATGCTCTACCACAGCTTCCAACTCTTTTATGTCAGCTGGCTAGCGAATCGAATTGGGCAAGAGGTAAATAAGAGTGAAAAGCAAATTAAGTGAAGAACGAAAAGTGAAAAGTGAAAAACACGCCTCTATCGTTAACTATTCTCTTTTAAGCTAACTCAAAATTCAAAACTAATAACTCAAAACTATATTATCATGTTTGCAACTATTGTAACTATTTTGGTAGCCCTTGAGCACCTATACATACTCTATATAGAGATGTTTGCTTGGGAAACAAGAGGTAAAGCCTTTTTTGAATCTTTGCCCGAACATTTATTTGCCGATACAAAGAGTATGGCGGCTAATCAAGGATTGTACAACGGCTTTTTAGCGGCGGGACTCGTATGGAGTCTCTGCATCTCCGATCCCCAGTGGAGCCTATATGTACGTTTCTTTTTCTTAGGCTGCGTAGCCGTAGCAGGGATTTATGGAGGAATCACCACTTCTGGGAAAATATTCTTTGCTCAAGGTATGCCCGCTATTATAGCCATATGTGTTAGCCTACCCTTTTAGAAAAAAAACGAAAAGCAAATTAAGTGAAGAACGAAAAGTGAAAAGTGAAAAACGTGTCCGTATCGTTAACTATTCACTTTTCATTATTCTCTCTTCACTTTTAAGATAACTCAAAATTCAAAACTTAAAACTTAAAATCTGTGCTAAAAGATATTTTAAATTTTCGCAGGGCAGTGCGTTATTACGCTCCTGAGCCCATTAGTGAGGAAAAAGTACGCGAATGCCTTAAGCTCGCTACACTAGCGCCTACTGGTTTCAATATGCAACTGTATGAGTTGTACCATATTACTGATAAAGCTTTGTTAGAAAAATTAGCACAAGCCTGCTTGGGGCAGCTTACAGCAACGACGGCACAACAGATGGTGGTTTTCGTGACTCGACAGGACAAACACCGCCAGCACGCCAAAGCTATCTTGGAATTTGAGCGTGGTAATATACAGCGCAACAGTCCGCCTGAAAGGCAAGCTAAGCGCATTAAAGATAAAGAGATGCATTACAACAAACTAATCCCCTTTGTGTACAGTCGCTTTTTCGGCTTATTAGGTGCTTTCCGTAAACTGTTTGGGGTGGTCGCCAGCTGGTTTCGCCCTATGGTGCGAGAGCTCTCTGAAGGTGATATACGTGTGGAAGTACATAAAAGCTGTGGGCTTGTAGCACAGACCTTTATGCTAGCCATGGCAGAGGCAGGGTATGATACTTGTCCGTTAGGGGGGTATGATAGCCGTCGTATTAAGAAACTTTTGCACCTACCTTGTGGAGCAGAGGTAAGTATGGTCATCACTTGTGGTATCCGTGAAGAGCGTGGTATCTGGGGTGAAAGGTTTAGATTGCCATTTGAGGAAGTGTATAGAAATTGTTAATGGTTATAATGAAAGTAATTGGTATTATCTTTTTGGTTTTTCTATTTTTAGGCGCTTTACTCTATTATCTGATTCAGCAATCTAAGAAACCCTCAGGGATTGTAGGTGTTTTGATGATGCGGCTTTTCAATAAAGCCTATCTACCAATGGTTCGTTGGGCACTTTTATTTTACAATCCATCAGAATCACCTATGAAAATATTAGATATAGGAGTGGGAAATGGAAAATCAACGGCATTACTAGCAAAAAATTTTCTTAAAAGTAGCGTAATAGGTGTTGAAATTTCAGAAATTGCTATCAAAGAAGCCCAAAAACTACCTACTACAGCTGTTTTTCAATTGGAAAATATTCAAAGCTCTTCATTTGATAACAAAACATTTGATCTGATATGTGCTTTTCAGACGCATTTTCATTGGCAAGACTTAAAAAAGGCTTTCTCTGAAATAAGGCGTGTTCTTACAGATAAAGGAATCTTACTTGTCGCTTGTGAATATGCAAAGATAAGGTACTATCTACCACAGTATAAAGATACGCAAGCCTTTCAAAGTTTTTTAAATACGGTAGGTTTACAATTGGTACAAGAAGAAAAACAGCAAGGATGGCGGTTTTACAAAATAAAGAAATTGATATAATTTTAATAATAAGATGATGAAAATCAATACTTTAATTCTTAGTTTTTTACTTGCCTTTCATTGGGTAAATGCTAAAACAGAACCTGTAACCATTCAGGGAGCTGTAGGAACACTTCACGGAGTGGTAACCACTCCTGATACTGTGAAAAAATCTCAGAAAATACCTACTGTGATTATCTTTCACGGACTGACCAGCAATAAAGATAAAAAGCTATATGTGACTTTAGCAGATAGCTTAGCCGCACATGGTATTGCCTCAGTACGGTTTGACTTCAACGGACATGGGGAAAGTGAAGGAGATTTTAAGAAAATGTCATTGGACAATGAGTTAGAAGATGCTCGACGCGTAATGGCATTTACTGAAAAACTACCTTTTGTAGGAAAAATAGGCCTAATAGGACACTCGCAAGGAGGAGCTATCGCTATGCTCTTGAGTGCCGAATTAGGAAAAAAAAGCGTAAAAGCATTAGGACTATTGGCTCCTGCCTCTACGATTCACGACATACTATCGCAAGGAGTGTTGTTTGACGCTACTTTTGACCCGCTGAATGTACCTGAAGAGCTTTCCTTTTTTGGAGGAAAAGTAACGGTTGGGAAGGACTATATTCTCTCAGCACAACGCTGTAAACTTATTGAGAAAGCGAGTGCCTACAAAGGCAATGTGCTGGTCATTCATGGCACAGGTGATCGAATGATATCCTATACCTATAGCGAGAATTTGCCCTTTTTCTACAAACATTGTAAGGTAAGTCTTATAGAAAGAGGAGACCATTTGTTTACTGCCAAAGAAGCGCAAACAGCAGAGATGATGACACAGTTTATGCTGAAAAACTTGAGATAAAGAGCAAATGTGTTAATCAATAAAACTAGCAATAGATAAGATATGAATCCAATACTTATTAAAAAACTACAGGATTTTTTTCAAGAGAATCCTATAACAGTGGGAGAACCTTCCACAGCCGACGAGTTATTGTTTGTGGAACAAACTATGCAGCTGAAATTGGATGAGACTCACCGATATTTGCTGCTACATTATGGAGGGGTAGTAATAGGTGACATTCGCATTTATTGGCTAAAAAATGCTGAACTGGTAGGTGATGAAACTTTTGTAGAACTTACCAATGATTTTAGAGAGCAAATAAGTATAGAGGCACAACAATATGTTATCTCGGTAGATGATATGGGGAATCCTATACTAGTAGACACAACAACTCATGAGGTGATTTTGTATAATCACGATATTGGAGCGTATGAAAAACTCTTCGACTCGTTAGAAGATCTTATCCTTAGTAAATTAAGCAAATGAAAATATATAAAATTACCAATATTGTAGGAAATGAAGGCTTTGCTTGTATGCGACTGAGTAACAAGCAATATGTTAGAGAGGTAGAAGTCCTTGATGTATGGTGGGACGACTGGTGTAGTGGCGGTAAAAAAATAGGCGATTTTGTAGAGTGTATGGGAGCAGATATTTGCAAAGTAAGTGTATTTGAGGAATTACATAGGCATTTTGACACAATTAAATCCGTACCTTTGCGTATCAATAAAACTCAAAAAGAACTCACGGCTAAGAACCCCAAGCGGCTGCGCTGGTTACCACAAGAAGAAGTGCCTTTGGTAGCTTTCTATCCTCCTGAATCCTTTGACTGCCTGCCACAGAGTACTATTGTAAAAAATGAGTTAGGAGGAGTACGACTCATAGGGGGTGCCGAAATGAAAGGGGACATTATTATCCCCCGTGAAGAAGGAAAAGGAATTTTCTTTAGTAAAGAAGTAGTAGGCGATTATGATTTCTTTACACTTAAAGGGTCGGGACACAGCTTTTGTACCGAAAGAGTAAAGACTTTTTGTGAGGCACAAGGTTATGAGAATGTAGTGTTTTTGGAAAAGGGAGAAATCATATAAATTATGATTAAAAACATTTATGAACCTGATAATGAAGATATACTTTTTTGGTTAGCCCATAATGAAAAATGGCCTGACTCTGATTGGGATCTTTATGTGGTGAATGGAAAAAATGACGATTTGGTTTTCCAATTAGCTAATGACAAGGCGTGCCCTGAACAAGAATTCTTTCTGCATTGTCTGTATTACTTCGTGGGTGAGGTGTATATCTCAAATGATATGGAGAAGTATCGGGAGCGTATAGATAACTTATTTAGCAAGACTGTTCTTTTGCCTTCTGTGGTGCAGTGGAAAGAAAAAGCAGCACTTTTATTGGCAGGAAAGATTACTTTTGACAGCGATTTTTGGCTGAATTATCTCTTTTATCAAGATATTCAGAGAAGAAATATAGAAGATTTATTATATGAACCCAATTCTGTATAAAAATTAAGAGAATATGCCTTGCAATTGTATACGAAAGGCTTTTCTAAAGAGGAAATATATCAGATATTCCTTAAATCCGACATCGAATTGCAGAATGATAAAACAGAAGAATCATATATAGATACATTGGAAGATGTAATGGATATGATGGTAGGTTGGTATCCAAGTAGAAATATTGATTTTGAAAATGAAGTAAAGAGAATATGAACCTATTCACTAAAAATATAAAGCGCAATGGCTATATTGTCATTATTTGCTATATCATATTGGTTTGTTTCTATAATGTATTCAATTATATAAGGAAACCAGGAATGCCTGAGCTACATTCCTTTTCTTGGGAGGGGATACAAGCCCTTGTAGAAACTTTTGCTATCCCTATGATGTTACTCTTTGAATCGTATAGACATGGGGATTGGGTGCTAAATACCCTCAACAAACTCTTAACTATTGCTCCATTGCTATTTTACATAGTTATTCCTTCTATCCTATACAATCAAAAAGGAGAAAATAGACTACTGGGGCACCTTTCTGTTAGGAGTTATTTCCTTGTAATCGATAGCATTACATTTGTCATATATGGATTGCTGGCGTTACCTACCTTAGGTATAGGTTTATCAGGAGTAATAAGCTATCCTTTATATGCATTTATGCTCTTTTATAAGAAAAGATAATTAGATAATTGATTCTTTTTTCATTTTTCCCTGCAATTCCTTTGGAAATATAGCATGTTTGAGGAGTTCTTCCGCAAGGGCTAATTTTTTAGGAAACATCACTCTATTGTTGAATTCATCTAGTGATTTGTCTATTTTTACAGTAGGTCTTTTCTTTCTATTCTTTTTTTCTGTAGTCATTTTTTTTCTTTTTACGAGTTACTAAAAAACCTTTATAATCTTCTCCCAATACAAACTCTTCAAATAAATTATCTTGGTTGAGACCATATACAAAGAAATGCCTTTTTAATTCTTCCAAGTTATTTGAAATTCCCATTCTGTATAATCTTGTTCTCGCCTGGCTACTTCCCGTTGCAAAAACATAAACATTAGGATATCTATTAGTAAAATCATACAATGTAGAAACCACTGTTGCCAACACCTTTTGCCCATCTCCATTGTTAGTTATTACTTGGTCATCTATCTCATTTGTCTCTTCATTATAATCTCCAAAGCCCAAATTAAAACAGCCCTCAGTAGACATTTCTTTGTACTGAACCATTTTCTTGACTATACCTTTTTCTCCAATACTCTCAAAGAAAAATGAATATAGTTTTTCCCCTGTAGCATAATTATACGTAGGATATTTCATTTTGTTTGTAGTAAATTCTTTTTTGTAAAACAAAAATACGTTTTCTTTTTGAGATTTTAAAGAGAATTTCTACAAAATAATTAACGAATTAATAGGCGAATTAGCTTGCTGGCTTTGCCCCTACTAACTACTAAAGACTTATTAGTGACCACTGCCTTCTATTTGGAATCCTACTTCGGTGATGCCTTGTAGGTTCTCCACGCCTTTTTCCTTTCCTAAGCTGCGGTCGGCCTGCTCTATGGAGAAAGTATAGGTTCCTTTGGTGGGAAAGATTACCCCTTCCTTATACCATAACTTACTATCCTTAATAGAGGCACCTTCGCCTAACCATTTCCCTTCGGTGGTGGCCATCTCGTATTCCAAGGTATCCACTACTACTTGATTGTTGGGAAACTCCATTTTGGTAATAAGGAAAATATTACTGTAAGGATAATCATTGTTGTTCCTCAACATGATAAAAAGGTTGTGCTTTTGTAGCGTATCAGTCGCCTGATAGCGAAAAGCAATCGCCTTATTAGCTGGCCAACCCTGAGGTAGGGTCTCATACTCACTATACTGTATATTTTCTCCACAGCTAGCCAAAAGAAGGAAGCCTATTGAGAAAAGAAAAATTCTATTCATCGGACTTAGGGGCTGTTTTATTAGGTTTCTTAAATGGTTTCCTTGTACTTTTCTTAAGATTGGTTACCTGTGGCGCTGCTTTGTCTTGATTTTGCGAGGCATTTATAGCCTTTTGTGGCGCATTATTAAATGGTTTTTTGTTTTCAGGGCGTGGTTTACGTCCTTCAGGAACACCTTTCTTTTCTTTAGCTACAGGTACTGGTTTCTCTTTGGTGTTTTTCTCTGTTTTTTCACCATTCTGTGTCGCTTCTACCTCTGTAGTGGTTGTATTGTCAGCCGCAGGTACATTCTTGAGGGGCTGTTTCTTTTTATTTTTGCGCTTTTTCGGCTTTTCATCAAAGCGGGTAAGGCTACCTTCTTGAGCGTTTTCCAAGGGCAGAGCACTTGCGGTCTCATCTTCCTCTTGCATATATTCCTCAAGGCTTGGTACGGGTTGTTTTTGCTTATTAAGCTCTAAGATTTCCTTTACTTGATCTACGGTGAGTTTATGCCAATTGATAAAATCCCCCTCATAGGTGAACCACATCAGGCGCTTGAAGATATCCACTTTCTGACAAGAAGCAATCCCCTTTTCGGTCAGTAGCTTGGTGTCGGTACGCGGAAAATCACGCAATGCCTCAAGGTAACAATCCAATTCAAAATTCAAGTCACACTTAAGTTTGCCACATTGTCCAGCCAATTTCTGGGGGTTGAGTGAGAGCTGCTGGTAGCGCGCTGCTGCTGTGGTTACACTACGGAACTCGGTGAGCCAAGTGGAACAACTTATCTCTCGTCCGCTGGAGCCAATACCCCCAAGGCGTGCCGCCTCTTGGCGATAACCTATCTGGCGCATCTCAATACGAGTGGAGAACTCCTTGGCCATATCCTTAATCAGCTGGCGAAAATCCACACGCCCTTCGGCGGTATAGTAAAAGGTAGCTTTGGAACCATCGCCCTGATACTCTACATCGGAGATCTTCATCTCCAAGCCCAAGGCTATGGCCAGCTCACGTGAGCGCTTTTGTAGTGCCTCTTCCTTAGCCCGATGTTCTTTCCAAATCTCTATATCACGCTCTGTTGCCTTGCGGTAGATTTTGGGCAGGGTGGGTGACTGGTCATCTACCTTTTTCTTTTTCATCTGGATACGTACTAGCTCCCCTGTAAGAGAAACGGTACCTATGTCGTGCCCTGAAATAGTTTCGGTAGCTACCATATCCCCTATTTGCAAAGGGAGCCTATGAACATTGCGGAAAAACTCCTTACGGCTGTTCTTAAAGCGTACTTCCACACAGTCAAAAGCCTGCTGACCCGTAGGCAGAGGAATATCGGAAAGCCAGTCATAGACGGATAGCTTTACACTTCCGTAGTTATACGCTATTTTATTATGTGAGGGTTCGTCGTTGTAAATCATCGGTTGAAAGTAATACTTTTCTAAGAGGGCAAAAATACGCAAAAAAGTCAAGAATAAAAAGTTAAATATACACCTTGTTGCTTTACAGAATATTTTTTAGCCACATAGATAAAATTTTTCAAGGAAAAGCTGTATATTTGCACACATTTTTAACAAAACAATTTAGAAGCAAATGGGAAGAGCATTTGAATTTAGAAAAGCCCGCAAATTCAAGCGTTGGGCTGCAATGGCAAAAACATTTACCCGTATAGGAAAGGATATTGTAATGGCAGTTAAGGAGGGTGGTCCTCACCCTGAGACTAATGCCCGTCTACGTGCTATTATGCAGAATGCAAAGGCGGCCAACATGCCAAAGGAAAACGTAGAACGTGCTATCAAACGCGCTACTGAAAAGGATACTGCTAACTATAAGGAAATCCTTTTTGAAGGCTATGCGCCCCATGGAATTGCGATTTTGATAGAAACTGCTACAGACAATAACAATCGTACAGTAGCCAATATCCGTAGCTATTTTAACAAATGCAATGGTACACTGGGCACTTCAGGTTCGGTGGAATTTATGTTTGACCACACTTGTAACTTCCGTATCAATGCTGAGGGGATAGACCCAGAGGAGCTAGAATTAGAGATGATAGATTTCGGAGCTGAAGAAGTCTTTGTAGATGAAGATGGGATTCTTATCTATGCGCCTTTTGAGAGTTTTGGAGCCATTCAGAAGGAATTGGAAAGCCGCCATATAGAGATCTTATCCTCTGGTTTTGAGCGTATTCCACAAGTAACTAAGGAACTCAGCCCAGAAGAGCAAGCCGATGTAGAGAAACTCCTTGAAAAAATAGAAGAAGACGACGACGTCCAAAACGTTTACCACACCATGAAAGAAAGTGAAGAGTGATTACCAATAATTTAGCAGGTTTTCTGCATATTTGTTGATGTTGGCGAATTACTCATAATAGGTTATTTTCGGTTATATCTCTTTTATTTATGAACCAATAGTGAACCAATAATTATTATACTATGTATTTCCAATTTCAACTAAGAGAATATAAGAAGAAAGATGAAACGCAGGCTATCAGACTGCGTTTTTTCACATCATCTAAGGATATACAGTACTTAGATACAGGGGTGTCGGTACTCAAAAGCCAATGGAATGAGAAAAAACAAGTCGTAAAAAAACATCCTCTTGAAGAGCAACTAAATGCCTCTCTTAACGCTCTTTCCAACGAGGTAAAAATGATTTATTATAAGAATGAAGGTGTATCAGCTAAAAGATTGTTACAGATATACAAGAATATAAAGAAATATGATGGTTCCTCTTTACTTAACTTCTATCAATCTATCGTTGATGATATAAAAATAAAAGGAGCAATAAGAACCGCTAAAACACAACAACATTATCTTGATAAGTTACGCAAATTTGCCTCATTCCTTAGTTTCTCGGATATATCCCCGCTATGGGCAAAGGATTACGAAAAATGGCTTATTTCACGAGGAAATAAGCCTAACACAATAGCTTCTAATTTCAAATGTTTGAATGCTATCCTAAATAAAGCCGTGAAAATGGGGCTTATTGAGAAAAATCCCCTTAAAGGGTATGAGATTAAAACAGTCAATTCTAAAAAAGAAGTCCTGTCCATAGAAGATATAGGCTTATTAGAAAAATATGAAATTGCCCCTCACTTTAAAGGGATGGAGCTTGCCAGGGATATTTTTCTCTTTTCGTTCTATATGGCAGGTATGCGATTTAGTGATGTTTGCAAACTCAAATGGGAGAACGTAACTGACACGGAAGTCATCTATACCATGAGTAAATCAGAGAGACGTGCAGGATCTACTCGACACATTCCTATAACTCCCAAAGTAAAACAAATCCTTGATAGGTACAAAGCTAATAAGATTTTTGTTTTTCCTATTCTTGATAAGTGTAACCCTAATGATGTAGAGGAAATAGAATACACTATCTACATTGCCAATAATAGGCTAAATAGATCTATCAGGATATTAGCGCAGCATGCAGGTGTAACCAAGCGTGTGTCTATGCACATCGCTAAACATTCCTTTGCAAACTATGCGGTTAAAAATAATGTGAATTTATTCCATATATCAAAACTCCTTGGACATACTAAATTGGCCACTACCGAACATTATCTAAGAGATTTTTTCCAAAAGGAACAAACTGATGTAATGAATAATCTCTTTGGTCAATAAAGCCAAAAAGGATAGGGAAATGCTTAAACAGCTGAAAATAGAGATATAGAAAAAGCCCCTTGATTGGGGCTTTCTTTATTCTGTAACTACTTTAAGTTTAGGTTTTATAACGGCAAAAGGTTGCTGTAAAAGATATTTTTGTATAATATCAAGGGGAAGCGAGAACGCTCCCGCAAGCTCATTCTCAGTATAACCAAGCTCTTTTAGATGCAAACCTACAGAGGTGCTAAATACTTGAGGGTAATCAATAGAAACAGTATCTTTTTCTTTTTTCTTCTCTCCACTCCTGCTCAACTCAATATTTAGAAATCGGTATCTATCCTTATCTATTGCCCCTAATGAGTATGCTCGTCTGACGATAGCAGCCTTTGAGACCAGCCAATAGTTTTTCAAAGCACTAAGAGCAGACACCTTGAGATTTCCCAAATACTTTATTATAGCACTTTTTGGCATTAGAAATTCCGAAGCAAAATCATTCGCTTCTTGCTCCTTGTTTCTACCACTTGGTATAGGAAAATCAGGAGAGCAGTGCATAACCAAGTGACCTAATTCGTGAGCTAATGTAAATCGTTTCCTATCATTGGTAAAACGTTTATTTATAACTATAACCGCAAACCCTTTAGGAGTGAAAAATGAGATCCCATCAAACTTTTCATCGCTATTGAGTTCGTATATAATAATCCCCTTGTTCTCTATCACCTTAAAAATATCATGGATAGGTTCATCAGGCGCTATTCTAAAGTTTTTCCTTGTAAACATAGCTGCTTTTTCAGGGGTATATCCCTCTTTTAAGTCTAATGTTACTAAGGAAAAATCAGGATATTCCACAGAATCAGCCATTTCATCTATTAGATAGCCTATAAACTTGCATGAAGTCTCAAAGTCCTGTAGGAGTGTTTTTGATATAGACGATTTTTTGCGATAATTCGCTATCTCTAAGTCAATATTTATCTTTTTTGCAAAAAACTCTTTAGGAAAATTGAGGGTATCAAATATTTTCCCTAAAAGTTCATCAGAAAGTCCTCCAAGTCCTTTTTCAAACTTGGATAAGTTAGATTGTGAAAGCCCTTGCACTGCTTTTGACAATTCCGTTTGTGTGAGCCCCCTATACTCTCTGGCAAGGGTAAGCTGTGAGTGATTAACTTTCATTTTCGTTAGGTTTTTGACGAGTGCAAATATATAATTTTTATTTTAAATTGTATATAATTTTATCGTTAAGTTATCAACAACCCTCTTTTAAAACGTGTGTCATATTTCGTGTGTTAAATTTCTTTCGTATTCCTTTATAATTTCTTAATTTTGTACCCAGTTAAATAACACATCAATCATAACATGGAAATAGAGGCAGAACTCAAAGGCAAATTAGAGCAGCTTTACAACCGTGTGGAAAGTCTCAAGGACCAGATTAACACGGAGGAAGCAACTAAAAACGCCTTCATTATGCCTTTCTTGCAGATACTCGGCTACGATGTATTCAACCCTACAGAGGTTATTCCTGAGTACGTGGCCGATATAGGCACCAAGAAAGGCGAAAAGGTAGATTATGTAATCAAAAAAGACGATCAGGTCGTGATTATCATTGAGTGCAAGCATTGGAAAGAGAATATCAATGCTCATAACTCCCAGTTGCACCGATACTATCACGTTACCGATGCACGCTTTGGCATTATCACCAATGGGATTGTGTATGACTTCTTCACAGACCTTGAAAAGCCCAATATCATGGACAATAACCCTTTCCTTACCGTGAATTTGGCTAATCTCAAGGACAGCACCATTAAGGAGCTGGTGAAATTTACCAAGGCTACTTTTAGCATTGACAATATATTAGAGAGTGCCGAAGCCCTCAAGTATGTACGCGCCCTCAAGAATGAGTTTGAAAAAGAGATACAGGAGCCGTCCGATGATTTTATCAAGCTATTGGCACGTCGTTTCTTTGATAAGCAAATCACCGCGGGCCGCTTGGAAATATTCCGTGGGTACCTCAAGCGTGCAATGACTTCCTATTTCAACGATTCGATTAATACCCGCCTGAAAACAGCCCTTGACATTAACGAGGGTAAGGCACCACAACCCAAGGAAGAGCCAGTGGCGCCTGAACCGATAGACGAGGAGGAGGACGAAAGCAGGATCGTTACCACTGAGGAAGAGTTGGAAGGCTTTCAGATAGTCAAAGCGATTGTCAGAGAGAAAGTACCCGCTTCACGAATTGCCTACCGAGATACCATTTCATACTTTGGTATATTATTGGACGACAATAATCGTAAGCCTATTTGTAGGTTGCACTTCAACGGAGCAAAGAAATATATCGAGTTCTTTGACAAAGGCAAAGACAGCTCCGAAAAGGTACTCCTTGACAGCTTGGACGATATTTACACCCACAAGGAACGCTTGTTACATACGGTTGAAATTTACTAACTTAAATACATAACACATGAAAAAAGTATTATTGCTACTTATAGGGCTAATCGCTTTGGGTTGCTCTAAGAGTGAGGATAAAATAGAAACTCAAAAAACTAATGAAACAAATAAGGAGCAGTTCAATAAGCAAGAGCAGAAAAGAAAAGCTGATGAGCAAGAGCAGAAAAGAAAAGCTGATGAACAAAATAAAAAAGAAGCCTTGATTTATTTTACATTAGCAAAGACAAACTTAAACAATCGGTTGAATAGAAATAAAGAGTTTGATTTTTGGACAAATACATTAAAAGCTTTGGAAATATCCAAAGGCAATGAAGATGTTTATAAAGAAGTAGATGATTTTCTTAAAAACAATCGTTTTGCAACTCCTCGTTGGCTTGATAATCAGCAATCAGAAATCAACAACCTCATTGATAAATTGAAAGATCAAGATAGTGTTATTACTAAATATAGTAGTATAAAAGGTGCTATTGATTTGTTTAACCAATGGAAAAATTAGAAATATGAGAAAAATATTTTTATTACTTAATATTTTATTCCCTTTCTTGTTACATAGCCAATTTATATTAACAAAAGACGGAATGGTTGACGAAAAAGACCAAAGCAAAAATTACCTTGTTTATAATTTTGAAGGAAAAACAGCTAATGAATTATATATTAGTGTTCTTACTGCTCTTACAAATTATTATGTGTCTGCCAAAGACGTATTAAGTAAGGTTGAGGGAAAAATAATTTCTATTAATGGAATTGAACAAAATGGTATTTGCTATGGTAATTTTATGGGAGGTTGTAATCATAAATTTGATTTAGAGTACACTATGTCCATAGATTTTAAAGATAATAAAATTAGAATAAATACACCTATTATAGGAAAGACAAAAGGGGACAATTTTAATAAAAATCATACCTATTCGTTAGTTGGAGGTGGAGGAATGTTTGGAACTTATAGCACTTTTAATAAGGAAGGTAAATTAAAAGATGAAAATTCAAAGAAAAGTATTGAAACATTCTTTAATGTATTAGTGCAAAATATAGTAAAGAGTGTAAAAAGCCAAGATAAAGACGATTGGTAAGAATAAAGAAAAGCCCCTTAATTGGGGCTTTTATTATGACCTTATTTTAATTCCTTTAGTGGTAATCTCACTAATACCAGCTTTCATGTTAGCTATATCTTTTTTCATCTCATGAAGCTGAAAAGTATTAGTCTCAATTCCTGCAAGGTGCTGTAACTGCTGAGCTAAATTGTTTTTGAGAGTTTCAAATGAATTTGTAAACCCTTTGTAGTACTCAATAGCTTGTAGTATGCCGTCTTTGGTCTGTTTTTGCAACTCCGTCAATAATCTTTGTTGCCCTAAAAGGTCATCCCCTGTGTCTTGGCTCATTCGCATATATCCTTTTTCAACTGCTTTGCGTTGTTCATTTAAAGGATTGTACTCATTAGGAACGGCATCAGCAAATTGTTTTATATAATTTTTCGTTGCTTCCAAACGCCATTTCATTTCTTCTGCAAGTTGTGAGGTTGTATCACGAAGATACTCTGCCGTTTTCTTACTTTTTTCACTTTGAGAAAGAGTATCTTCTTTACTTATAGCTTTTACTCTTTCTTTTACTTTATTTTGAAAATCTTTAAGATAATCAGCTAAAAAGAGTTCGTAAGCTATTTTTTTACCCAAATTCTCTACTATATTTCCTACCGATTTAGCAAAGGCATCAAAAGCATTTTCTCCCGTCTTCAAAGAATTAACTACGCTATCTATAATGCCATTTCCTAATTGCCCAAAAGTATTTTTAAGAAATTCATCAAACTGTTTTTCAGCTTCTTGCATTTGTTTGTAAGTGTCAATAGCATCTTGTAACGCCTCTTTTCCCGTTCCGTAAAACTCTCTATTTTTTACAATGCTTTCTGCTAATTCTAAATTAAAATTACCTGCTTGGTCTATAAGTTTCGGATACACTTCTAATAACCCGTCCCATATTGTTCCTTGTTTTTTCCAAAACCAAGCTCCTTTTGTATAACTACCATTAGCAATAGATAGTCCTGAAAGGTTGCCCCTTGATTTTTGAAATTCGTTGTATTTATCCACATAATCACTAAGAGCCGTATAGGCATTAGCTATTTCTTTTGTTCCAAAGATAGATGTATTTTCTTTGTGTAACATCTTTTCCTCAAACAATAAACGATTGTACTCCGTCTGTTGAGCTATTTTGGACTTTGCAACTTCTGCTAATTTCTTTTCGTGAGCCATTCTTTCGTTTGCCGCTTTCTCTATACCACCCACTGCAAATCCTACCACCGCACCAATAAGAGCACCCCAACCATTACCTGTAGAACCTCCTATTTGGGCATATTGCATTGTTTTGCTAATCAAGTTTGCTGTATTTTGTAAAGTTCTCCCAAAGCTCTCCAAAGAAGAATTACCCGAACTTTTTCCTATTTTCTCAAATTCAGCACCGAGTTGCCCAAATTCGCTTGTGATTGACTGAGCATCAGAAATAACGCCTTGAAGTGCATCTTTCCATTCTATCGTATTGGGTTTAAACTTAAATAGTGCTTGAATGTTTTTACCAAGCCTGCCAAAGACTGTATCGCTACGATCTGCCGTGTCCCTTGCTTGCTCAAGTTGCTGTTTTAGGTTTTGGATATAATCCACATTGTCCTTATCTCCCATGTCAAGCATACTTGCCAGCTGGTCAATTTCCTTTTCAGCATCGGCTATGGTCTCTCGTATCTCCTTGACAGTCTTTTTGCGCATATTCTCAAAGAGTTTAGCAATAGCGGCACCCTCTTTCTTGTAGAGTATATCCAGCTTTTTAAGCTCACGAGCCTTTTCGTCTTGTGCTTTCTTCACTTGTGGAGCATCTGCACCTAACTTGGCTTGCAAGGCGGCAATATCGGCGTTGTACTTCTCCTCAATGGCTTTGCGTTGGTCTGTATAGGTTTGGTACTTCTCCAATAGCTCCTTATACATAGCCTCCTGCTGGCGGGTATATTCATCTAAATTGTCCTGATTGAGGACTTCCTGATTTTTGGCTATTCTTGCCTTTTCTTCTTGAATGGCTGGGGTATCAGTGTTAAATTCTTGCCCTTTCTTCCATTTCCCCTCTGCTTCTGCTTTCTGCTTCTCTGTTTCAATAAAAGCCTGTAACTCATCTTCTCCTTTTCGTTTGATTGTCTCAGCTCGTTTCTCATACTCAAGGACAAGCAGGGCGTTACGCTTTTCTCCGCCGTCCTTCATTGCTTTGATTTTAGCTTCGTCCTCCTCAAACATTCTATCCTTTTCCAAACGTTCCTTGTCCCTTTTATCCTTTTCATAGTCAAAAGTAGGAAGTTCTGTTTTGGATTTGGCGGCTTTGGTACCTTTGGATTTGCTTAAACTTGTTTTATGATCCTCTAATGTCTTCTTTGCGTTTTTTAGATTATCTTCAGCTTCTTTAATGATTTTCGCAAATTCTTCCTCTGTGTGTTTCCCTTTTCCTCCATTCTTTATAGTATCCAAAGCCTTCTCTGCATCCTTAACGGCTTGTGTATATTTCTTAGTAAGGTCTTTGTACTCATAGGTCTGCTCGTGGAGCTTGTCTAATTGAGCTTGTAAGGTCTTTGACTGGGCTTGCAATTCCTCTTCGTTGAAAGCAAACCAATCACCTCCAAAATTCACCCCATGAGAAGCCCATTTGTTACCTGCTTTCTTCTGTTTTTGCAAGTCAGCAATGAGTTTTTGTCTGTGCTCTAACTCTTTCTTAATCTCTTCCTCTGATAGGTTTTTCACATCCATGCTCCAAGCGGCTACTCTGTCACCCTTGTAGTCGTTCTTGGTGATCTTCTGCTTTTCCCTGATGTACTTTTCTACCTCATCAATATTATGTATCCAAGATTTACCAAATACACGGGTCATTTCCTCGTCAAGAATAGAGTTTTTCAGCTTATTAGCATCATAAGTCCTTTTACCTGTCTTTGCCTTGTTCAATGCCTTTTCAAAGTCCTGATATTTCCCATACTCATTGGCGCGATTTAATCGTTTTTCATTGGCATCATACTGGGCTATCTCCTGCTTGAGCTTGAGTATATCAGCCAATTTAAGGCTCTCAATATCGTACTTAGCAAAGATATTAGGGTATTCATTTTGCAAGGCAATAAGTGCCTTTTGTCGCTCTGTATCTGCTAATGCTTGATTAGTGGCACTCTCTATTAGTTCGTCAATCTTTTGCTTATGCTGCTGCTCCCAGTCTATGGCTTGCTGTTTTTGGTTGTTATAATCCTGCTGTGCTTTCTCAGCGGCTGTGGTGTTATCCTTTAACGCCCATATAGCAGCACCTAACCCCACTACCGCGGTAGCTACCAGTACATAAGGATTGGCTTTCATGGCAGCATTGAGGGCTTTGGTAGCAGCAGTGGCGGCATTAGTAGCAATGGTCTGTATGCCTTTAGCAATAGCATCTTCCTTGGCTGCTACTGCCCAACCTTTGGTAAGGGCAATATTGACCAATACAGCTGTACGATACGCCCCATAGGTAGCAATAAGCCCCGCTATCACCTTACCCAAGGTTTGGTAATTTTCTACCAAGAAAGCCACGCTTGAGATAGCTCCTGAAGCGATTCCCTCAGTAGCCTTGCCTATCTCGTTGAGCATATTGTCAAAGTTATCCTCCAAGTTGGACAGCTGACCGCTTAGGGTTTTGCTCTGCTCTGCCATTAGGTTATAGAATAGCCCGCCCTCGTCTGTCATACCCTTGATAACGGCTTGCACTTCAGCAAAGCCTATCTTTCCTGCTGAAACCATGTCTTTAATCTCGGTTTCACTCTTACCCACGACCTTACTCAATTCGGCAATGATAGGAATACCTGCATTCATGAACTGATACAAGTCATTCGTCATTAGCTTGCCTTGTGCTTTGACTTGCCCGTATACGTGAATGAGTTGTCCCATAGGTACCCCTAATCCCGCAGCTACATCACCCATACGGCGGAGGGTCTCGGTTACTTCCTCGGCAGGAACCTGAAAAGCAAGCAAACGCTTAGCCCCTTCAGATACTTCTTGTAGTCCAAAGGGGGTTTTAGCTGCTAAATCAGTCATTTGTGCCATTAGAGCATTGGCTTTCTCTTTGCTCTTTAGCATGGTGCCAAAGGCAATTTCAAGCTGTTGAAACTGGGAGCGGACGGCTATCACTTGTTTTATAAAGGCAGAGGCTCCCTGAAAGGTGAAATAAGCAGTTGCCCCTTTGATGAGGTTCTGCCATACTTGCGCCTGCTTCTCTCCCTCTTCTTGGGTTTTCTTGGTTAAGCTCTCAAATTGCTTTTTGATAGCTTCTATCTTTTCCTTAATATCGCTCTGGTCTGCGCTTATTTTAAAGAGCAACGCTCCGTCATTTGTTTGCATAATATTAATGATTAGTGGTTAGTGATTAATGATTAGCTGCCATAGTCTAACAGCTAATCGCTAACCACTACTGAAGTGCTTTTAATTTTGAAAGAAAACCCGCAAAGTCCGTTTGTGTTTCCTTTTTAGGGTCTTCCTTTTTGTCTTTCTTGTCATTATCATACGAGGGTATCACTGAGCTATATAACATTACATTGGCATAACTCATATTCAGGACATACTCAAAGGTCAGTCTGTACTGCTTGGCAAACGAACCTACGAGCCCCCAGATACTATCGTTTCGTTCTCCACTTCCTTCGTTGGCTTTGTGATCATCATTCCTTTGAGGGAAGTGGAAATGACGAAAAAAGAGCGTATATCCATTTGTCCTAATGCCTTAAAAAAGGCTTCGGAGAGTTCAGATATAGGGGCTTTGGTGAGCTTTTGGGCTAATACCTCCCCTTGGGTAATATGCTTCTTTCGTTTCCAAAACTGCCAAAAAGGCGGGTGTGCTGTCTCTGTGAAGCGGTTACCTAAGAGAATAACAGCCACAGCCCATGCTATATTCTCATAATCTTCCGCCTTATGAACAATAGAGCCGAATATATGCTTCTCATCAATAGTATCGGCGGGTATCTTGCTGATGTACTTTGAAGCCCTTACCAGTGTAATAATAGAGGGCGGAGCGACTTTATACGCTTCGCCCCCAATGATTATTGTGGTTGGTTCTTCAAGTAGTGTTTGTGCTACTTTCTCTTCCATGGGTTATGCTACTATTTCTGATGAAAAATATCCCTTACCACCATTGAGCATAGTGATTTCAATTTCTATATCGTAACCACTCTCCTCATTATAGACAAGTGTCCCTGTCATAGTACAGTAGAATATATCTACCTTTTCAGCCCCTGACATCTTAGGAATGATAGATACTGAAAACTTCTTAGTGGAAACAAAAGACTTGATAATAATTTTGTCTCCTACTTCTTCAATGTCCCAAATCTCAGAAAGCAAATCCTTTTTAATATTCTTAACAGTGAGTTTTGCCTTGTAGGTAGGCTCTCCTTTCATTTGGTCAATGACTTTTCCGCCAATAGCGGTGTATTTGTACTCCTTTCCGTCTTCTTTTTCAATGGAGTAGCTACCTTCCTTGACAATTCCTAATGTCTTAAGGACTGTACCCATGGCGCCTCCTGCTCCTGGTGCTCCATACTTAAATTCTACTTCGCCCCAAGCGGTGCCGTTACTATTTGTATATGCCATGATATAAAAGATTAATTGTTAATGATTAATGATTAATTGCCTACGGGTGCTACCCGTTAAAGGTGTTATATCTGAATTTTACTTTTGCGTTGATGAAAAACTGCTTTATATCCGTCTCCTCAAAGGTCTGTATCATCTGATGAAGCTCTAATCTGTAATTGCGTAGATCCGTTTTTGCTTCCTCTATGATTGGCATTAAAGCCTGCTCGATAGTATCACACCTTACAAAGTTTTTCCTATACTGATTATCATTGTTCTTTACCAAGGGGACAAAGATATTGATGTTAATTACCCCCGTTTGGTATTGCCCATCTAACCCAGTAAGGAACGATATTACACAATCCTCTTTTTGTGAGTTCAAAGGACGTACCCCTGAGCGGTATGTTTGCCCATTGATAAGCGGGTTTATCTTATCCTTAAAGTACTTATATAGGTCGGCTTCTATTTGTGAGGCTGTCTTTTTCATTGAGATAATGCTTTTAAGAGTTTCGGAACTTTCCGCTCGGCTAAGAGTTCAGCTGATGTTAGTACATTGTAGTTGCGGGCTTCTACATAGCTTGCGTACTTCATTCCTGCAACCACGACAAGTACAAACCTTTTTGGATATTGAGATATTACCTTATTGATGAATGCTTCACCCTCTTTTTGTCCGCTTTTTCCTCCTTCTGTCCCTCTTTCAGTAGGGGCAAACCCTCCCTTTTCAATAGGTTTGCCGTCTTTCAATACAATATACCCAATGGACGAACGGAGGTTGCCCGTTTGGTCTTGATAACTACCATATTCACGAGCTTCATTGATACACTTTTCACCTACAAAGCGTAGGATACGAACGATTTTCTCTTCGTATTTGGCTATCTTTTCTTGAAGCATACGCTCTATATCTGCGGGTGTGAATTGTGGTGTTATCATACGAATATACGGCAATGGAAATAATCAGTGGAAAAACGAATTACCTGCTTTTCAAGGCGAATATTACCCTCGGTATCTACTACCTGAACCGTGGTGCCTGCTGTTATGGTAGGCGTTCCTTTCGGGGCATAGATAGTAGCAGTACAATCAAAGATTTGCCCATCTGTTTTACTTATCTTTTGTCCTGCTCCTGCTATCTCATCACGACATGCGCCTACTTCCTCCCAAGTTATAGGGTCTGTGGGGTAGGTAGGTATGCCGTCTTCATTGATAGTTGGCTGTTGGGACACTTTTTTTCTAAGCAAATAAGGGTATATTTTCATCTTTAAAACATATTGGTAATATCTCTTACAGTGGCTTTTTCCTCTAACAAATTGACCCTACCGAGCTGTCTACAAAGCAAATTGTAAAAGGCAGTAATAGCCGATTTGTCATAAGAAAAGGATAAACCACCTTCAGAAAAGGATACTGGGCGTAATAAGAGCTCAGGAATGAGATTGTAGAAAAACAATTTTGTCTTTCTCTCGTTCTCCTCGTTGAACTCATCAGAAAGCCCCAATCCTACTCGCTGCATTTCTGCAATGAGTAGGGTCGTGGGGTATTCTACATTCCAGAGTTTGAGTTTTTCATCTATGTACGCTTGCGCTGTCATTAGAACTTCGTTTTGATGATTAGTTTGCGCTTAGTGTCGTTCAATACAGGAGTAGCGAAAGCCGTTGCTTTGGTAGATACCGATATAGGATCTTGATGTCCAAAGGTTTTTACCAAAATGAAGTTATCCTTAATAGATTTGCTCATCACATCGGCAAAGTCCATTGTGAACTCTGGAGTAGTGGTATATTGAGTGTTACCCAATTGAGCAGAGTTAGATAATAGGATATTTCCTTCTTCCCAACCACTGGCCACGGTTACCTCTCCGTTTTTACCTTCCACACTGACATAAGACTCCCACACCTTGATAATAGGCAATCCACGTTCTGCAAGCTCGGCGTTAAGTTGTTCCAAACGCACATCAGGCAAAATGGTAGTAGCATTAATAGGAACGCCCAACACAAAGGCGCGGGTATTTTTGTTCTTCAATACCTGATTGAGGGTAGCGCGGGTCATAGTGATAGTAGTATAGCTATACCCCTTGCCTTTGGCCTCCTCTTGGTATTTCTCAATCTCTTCTACTGGGTTCGCATCGGCATCCGTCCATTTCTTGAGTGCGTTTTGCGTTTTTACCTTGAAATCTACTGTTACATTCACCACTCCGTTATTGTTTGCGGTAGTAGTCTTATATTTACCAGTAGACACAAGTTGTTTAGCCATCCACTCCATACGAGCATTTACCCCATCAATACAGAATTGAGGGTCTTCATATATCTTATCGATAAGTTGCGCTTTAATACCTGCATTGGTAGGATATGCAGCTACCGAATTACGGAGTTGCTGAATGGTAAGGAGATCCTTTTCGTTCAAATCACGAGCGATTTCTACTTTTGGTATTTCGCCTTTGCTATTTTCCACGAACTCACGACTTTTGCGTGGTGCTTTTGAGCCAATAGCCACGATGTCTGCCATTATTTTAGCTCCAACAGTCCCCTCCATACTTGAGAAAGTAAGGTTAGGATTGAACAACAATGGGAAAAAGTCACGATAAAGCAACGCTCCCAAAGGATAGGCTTGAATAATAGCATTCATATTAGCCTGAGAGAACTCAGGAATAATGTTGTTTGCATTGATATTCATCTGCTTTTAGTTTTTAAGGTTATTAAATAAATGAAATACGAGGCAAGGCTGTACGCAAGAAAGCTACCCCTGCCTTTTCTTTGTCAGGTAGTGCCTCTTTGCGGGCTGTTCCTGCCATTACGACAGCCACCAAAGGAATATCGTCAATAACCACATCGTGAGCAGTAAGTCCTACAGCTCCTGCGGTATTGGCAGCTGATAGGGTCTCATTGACGATTTTAAAAGTGCCATCGGTGTCAGGCATTACAAGCGTACCCGCAGGGATAACCCCATCGGTAAAGCGTGCCTTGGCTGTGGTAGGGTCTATATATACCCCTCCTGGATAGGTAACATCCAATTGGTCAAATACGACTATTTGGCGACCTGCTTTGTCTGAAATTTTAACTTCGTTCATGGGTTTTACTCTTTTTTGAATTTTTCGTTGATATAGGCTTGTACATCAGCTGATACACCGTTAGCATCTGTGCCTCCCCCAAACACATTGCCTGAATGAGAGGAAAGCCCTGTATTGGCCTGGGTCTGCAAAAACGCTTGTTCATCGGCTTTTAGTTCACTGACAAAGGCATCCATTTCGGTATCGTCTTTGAAAGTACGCCCTAAGTGATGCTTGTAGAACGGTTCCGATACCCCCTGCGCTTTGAGTTGGCCGAGGAAACGCTCCTTAGCGGTTTGTTGTTGCTTTTCTGCTTGAAAGGCAGCAATGGTCTCATTTTGTTTATTGACAGCTTCCAAAAGACCCTTTGCCCACTCTGGCATTTCGTTAGGTTTAGGTTCAGTGTGTGGAGTAGGAGGATTTGGATTAGATTTAGCCCTCATTTCTTCGAGTTCTTTCTCTAATTTCTTGCGAGCTTCCTCTGCCTTTGTAAGGCTGGTACGCCCTTTGTCTGCTACTGATTGCAATAGCTTGACTTCTTCCTCTACGCCCTTGACTGCGTTTTCTATTTCCGTATCGTCTTTAACCGCAGCCGCTAATCGGGTAGCGATTGCTTTTAAAACTGATTCCTCTAACCCCAAGTGCGCATACTTGGTTTTGAGAGCTTGTAGGATTTTTTCCATAAGATGTACAATATTTGTTTTACCGCAAAGGTACGCAAGGGCTTGTAAATAAGCGCTATAGTGATTTGTGTAAAGTTTGTATTTTCTTTGTGTTTTTTTTGTTTTTTGTTTGTCTTTTTCTATTAAGAAAAGTTTAACTACATCAAAGAGTAAAAAAATAATGATTTTCATTGCGCAATGAAAAATAATGCATATCTTTGCAGTGTCAAAAAGAAAGAAGTATAACAAATAAAATTCAAAAAAATGAGAACTATTACAATTAAGGACATCTATAATGATGTAAGTTACATTAACCCAAGTGTATCTACTATTAGTTCAATAGGTGATTACATAGAAGAGAGTAACAGACAGGTTGCTCAATCAGAGAGAAATAGAATATCAGAATATTTACCACAAGGTTCATTAGCTCATAAGATCATCACTGAGAACTTAAATGATTTCTTCTCAGATAAGCAACTATGGGTAATAGCATACGAATTACAAAAGAATGAAGCGTATGTAACCAATCTTTCTAATGAGATAGAGAGAAGAGAGCAGGCAGCAGAGCGCAAGGCAGCAGCAAGTAAGGCTAAGTTATCAGCCAATAAAGAGGGCAGCCAAGAAGTGCTTGACTTTGTGAAGTCAAACAAGAAGCTATTAAAAGACTATTATGTTTTTTTAAAATCAAACAAAAAGTACTCAAAAGAGTTTTATTCTAAGAAATTCACTTTTGAAAGCGCAAAAGAATTTATCAATAAAGTATAACAACTAAAATTCAAGAATAATGAAATTAGATTTTTACACAACAAAAAGCTACACTTACATTGTAGCTGATAATGTTACTTTTAGAAAGAGAGAGCAAGGTTACCCACGAGTTAATGAGGTACCATTTGAAAGGGTAGAATCACAGAACTTTACATCTCTCCCTATATTCAGTATTGATATAGAAGGAGATGTTACCGAGCAGAACATAATTGAAGCTTATACTAAGTATTGCGAGTTCTGCAAAAATGCACACCAAGAGAAAAAAAAGCAGAACGAGCAAGCCAAACAAAGCCTTGAAGCCGATTTTCGTGTACTCGAAAACGAAATTAAAGAGGGCAAAGTTTTTGATGCAAATCTAGAGAATATCAGAAGAATATTATTGTATCTCAATTCTATGAATTGGGGGGTATGGCAACTCCCTAAGATGACATGTGGGTATAGTGCTCATCAGTACGATTGCGACGGGCATCAAGCATCTACAATAACACTTGACAAACCTATTGATTATTATGGTGAGAAAGTCAGTAAGTTCAAAGTCGGGGGGGGTAGATTACATTTGACAAAATATAAATTTGTTTAACATCAGGCAATTTTTATGAATACAGACGACATTTTTAGTCAAAAATATGAGGTAGCCAACATGGTTATACCTAAGTTCTTATTAGCGTGCAATCCCATTGTACCTAATTATGACCTTACCTACATATATTCCCCTCATTATATGAGCCTAATAATGGTAATAGAGGAGAACAGCGAGATTGTAAGGCTCAATGATACCTACAGAGCCATGCCCCAGCGGTTATATGTGTATGATATGTTGGAGCAATTTAGATTAGTGGTTGTTCAGAATAACGTAATAAGCACAGGGGGTATATACGCCCCTATTATATCTGTTGAGCAATTCATAGAGGATGCGTGGCAATGGTACAAGGAATATCTTGATTGGGAACTAACACAAATGCAAGGATTATGACAGCACAAGAAAAAGTACTCTATATCATTGAGCTATTAGAGCTATCAGATAGGCAGGTTGCGGCTGCCATAGGTAAGGCCTTATCTACTACTACCCATAAAAGGTTACAATTAGGTCGCAATAAATTCACAGATGAAGATTTGGTAAACCTCAAGAATTATTACCTTGAAAAGTTGAAACAGATAGAAAATGTATAATAAAAAAGCCCTCACTACGAGGGCTTACTTATTTACCGAAATAACTTCAATCTCCACAAGAGCAAGGCAATCACCCCTATCAGCAAAATGCCAATAATAAGGGTAAAGGGAATTGTTCTAACTTCTTTCTGCACCCGCTTAGTGGCTTGTGTATATTGGCTTTGTATCTCGGATTTTTGGCTTATCTTATTGTCTATATAAAGAGTAGTATCAGCTTGTTGCAAGCTCTTAGAAAGGTTGTCTATGGTTTTAAGGGTAACCTTTCCGCCCTGTACTCTTATGGTCTCCTTGTCGCCGTCCCTGATACGATAATATACTACTTCCTTGGCGTTACCTACGCTGTCCTTATCACTTTCAAGGGTGATTTCATAGGTTTGGGACTGCTGAATGTCAAAAGTGCTTACCTTTTGGGCTTTTTCTACTCGTGTGGAGCTGTCTTTTACCTCCTTCCTTTCGCTCTTTTGCTCTTCTCTGTGCTCGGTTCGGTTTGATTTCTTGCTCCTGCAACCGAAAAGCACCATAAGAGCTAAGAGTAAGTACAATTTCTTTCTCATACATTGCTTTGACTTTTTTTGATTGATTTTTCAAGCCACATAAGACCTTCTTCCAACTTCGTAATAACAAGGGATAGTTCTCTTGTACGTGGCAATTGTTCTACTTTAACGAGTAGGTTTTCATACTCTTTTTTTAATTCATTTACTTCTGTCATAATTAACAATTTACAATTAGATATTTTGGTACTCCTCCTTTGCATTGAAGCAAGGACAAGCCTTTTTTACTCCTGCAAAGTCTCGGTGCCCTTGTATTACGGCATCAGGATATAGCGCTCTTAGTTCTTTGAGGAGCTTGCCGAGTGCTTCCTTTTGAGCTTTTGTTCGGGTGTCTTTAGGTTGGAGAGTATTCTTGTCGATTCCACCTATGTAACAGATCCCTATACTGTCCTTGTTGTGCCCCTCCACGTGAGCGGGTATCTTGTCGACATCACGCCCAAGCTCTACTGTGCCGTCCAAGAGGATTACATAGTTGTAGCCTATCTCATTGAATCCTCGCTGGCGATGCCATAGGTCTATGTCTTTCGCATTGTGCGAACGCCCATCAGGCGTAGCTGAACAATGGATAACGAGGTAATGAATGGTACGTTTGCTTTTTTTCATGATGGTTTGGTTTTAAATATTAATAAAAATCGCTAAAATACCCGTCTTTCGCTCGCTTTCAAGGGCTACGGGCTTGTAGGTTTTGATAAAATTAAGCTGTGTTTGGTTCATGGTCTTCTGTTTTAGGATTGTCACTTTCTTTCATATAGTCGGATATAGCCTTAACTACGACTTCTAAATTGTCTCTATTGACTACAATTTTACTAATGGTTTGCCCTGCTTGGTCTAATCTCACCTTGTCTTCTGCTTTCTCGTATATACTTTTGACCTCGATAAGGCAAAGGGCTATAGCGCCTATAAGGGTGATAAAAGGAAATAGCCATAGGGAATATTGGTAGTAGGCTTCCAAATACCAAATCGTACTCATCTGCATACAATCCACTATTGAGAGGGCAATCAGTACATTGTAATACTGGGCGAGCTTGCTCACGGTGCGCTTATAGCCGTAGGAAGTGCGCATAACTCCCATTCGATGAGCCTTACGAACACCGCTCCACAAGTCCGCCAAGATCATAACAAGTACTAAAGTGTAGATACCAAAGAGTATCCATAGGGTTACAAATATTTTTTCCATTTACTTTCTGTTATTAATTATTTTTAAAATAAGCGGTGAACCACCATATACCCCTTACCTTGAGGTAGTCGAGGTTGCTTTGGTTAGCATAGGCTTCCCTTTCAAAGATGATATTGCGGTAAGCCTTATCCCAATTGCGATAGCGTATCAGCTTGATAAGAAAATCAAGGAAATACCAAATGGCAAAGAGGAGTATCAGGGTCTCTACCTGCTGTCGCAAGTGAATACGTTCGTGGTTGATAAGCTCTTTATCGTACTTATCACTATCGTTACGAACGAAGATGAAAGGATATAGGGTGATTGCCCTATACCCTTTTGGCACGAGAAACCTATTTTTCCTTACCATTGTCTTTTGGTTTTTCGTTGCTTTCTCCTTTGATTAGGCCTAAACAAACATCGTAAATATGTCTGTACAGCTCAATATCCGAGGGTTGAGAGTTGGAGTTGTTTATGTTAAAACTACTCTCGGTTACTGTCCCTTGAATGGGAACACCATAAGGATTATCCACGCCCTTACGAGAGGCTGTGAATGTTATCACATAAGGGTTTTGTCCTTTCTCAAATTCGTAGGAGTACATCACGATTGTGCCTTGTACTTCTTCTTGCGCATTGATACGCGTTGTTTGTTGAATGATTTGCATTTTATAAAGTTTTTGAGTTGTTGATTTTTAGTTAGTTTAATGACTTGGGTATATATATTCTTGGTCTTTATTACTATCCCTATAGATAATTCTATGCTTTATAGGGGTATTTTTTCCAGCTGGATATACCCAAAATCCTATGAAATAATATCCATATGTTGTAAATTCAAGTACTTTCATGTCATATTCTCTGCTATATTGCCGCTTCCAAACACACATCCCTCCTATATCCATAAAACACCCATAGTCATCATGTAGGTCATAAAAATTATATTTTTTCCCTATATAGTCTGAGTTTATAGTAAATCCTCCTATCAGGCCACTTGTAGCATTGATTTGACCCGTAAAACTCCCACTTGTAGCATTAACCTCTCCTGATATATTCGCCTTAGTAGCATATACGGTTCCGTCTTGTAACACCATAAAAGGGGCGTCATACCTACCACCAAACTCACTACCTGCCCAAAAGCGTACTTCATTAGTAGCATTTCCTACCCCAGTGATACCCGCTTGTGTGCCCAATGTGTTACCTACAATCATCGTACCAGTGGCTACCACATTGCCTGCTATCTGTGTATCATCAAGGAAAGCAGTCTTTTGGTTAAGTTTGCCGATACGCTGGTCTGTGTTAGCCTTATTCTGATTTTCTAAGGCTTCAATTCGTGCAGCGTTTTGTCTGATAATCTCTAAATCGGAGTTGATATTAGCGATTTGGTTTTCTACATCCTCAGGAGCAGGAGACCAGTCAGTAGGTTTATTGCCACGTTCGAGTTTGATATTTCTTACCCATAGTTTAGATGTTACATTACCCAAATCACTACCATTGTTATCAATGCGAATGTGTCCTCTTGGTGTTAAATTAGGGTCTGTAGTAAAAGTCATTATTTCTCTCCTCCATTCACCATTTGTATTTGGAATATCTCTATTCCTAACGAAAGATGTGTTTTCGTTTATAAAAAACATTTCTACACTTCTAACATTTTCACTTTTGTATTCCAAAGACAATGTATAAGTAGTATTCTTTTCCAAAGTACCTCCCACTATATCATAATAGATATAATCTTCTACCATACCCCTATACTCTTTATAGCGCTCATTCTTACTATTAAGAATGAGATTACGACCCCCAATATCTAATTCATTCACCTTTTGTTGGGCAAATGTTTTAGCTTGTTGCAAATTCAATTGAAGTTGTAATATACGAGCTTGTTGCTCTGCTGTTAACGCTATACCCGCTCGTCTATTTGCCTCTGCTATGGCTTGTGCTTTAGTTAATTCTGATTGTGCTCGTGCATAAGCTTCATTAGCATTTTTAGCTATAGCAATAGCTTGCTCGCGAGCTTGTTGTTCTTTTTGTATTAAGGATTCTAAGTCTTCAGGAGCGGGAGACCAATCAGTAGAAATATTTCCTTTTTCAAGTTTAACAAACCTTACCCATAGTTTAGATGTTACATTACCCAAATCACTACCATTGTTATCAATGCGAATATATCCTTTTGGTGACTTGTCATTCGTGGTAAAAGTGAATGATTCTTTTTTCCATTCACCATTTGTATTTGGTACGCTTTTATTAGGTGCTTGTGAATAATCATTAGCAATAAAAAACAAATCTACACCTCGTAAATCTTGACTCTTGTATTCTAATGTTAGCGTATATGTGGTATTCTTTTCTAATGTTCCTCCTGCTAATTGATAAATAATATAATCTTCTGAAATACCTTTATACTCTTTATATCGTTCCTCTTTACTATTGAGAATTAAGTTCCGCCCCCCTACTCGTATATTGTTCGTCTGCTCATTAGAGTACTGCTTTAACCTATTCTCCAATGACTGCAAATCAGGATTAACGAGCTGTTTAAACTCTAATTTGTTGCTGTCTGAGATTTGGAGGTGTGCGTTTATCTCTATTCGGTCGTCGTAGAGTGCTATAAACTGCTGTCCGTTACCTGAAGCTATACGATTGGTTACCATTTGCCCACCTGTAATCTCGGTAAAGCCATTGAATTGAGCTATTCCTCGCTCTCCGTCGTACTCTGAATTGACTGTGGCATATAGGAAGTGGTAATAACCGGCTTCTTGCTCCATGCCAATCTTGGTTTCGGAGAGGACAAATTCGGCTGTCTCTATAGCCTTATTGGCCTTGATGTAGAGGTAATAGCTCTTTGCCTTATCGTCCAACCTGCCTGATACAAAGGAGGAAACATACCAATACTTATAATCAGCGGCGGAGTGGCTTGGTTTGATGTCAGTGGTGCCAATGGTGTAATGCTTAATCCAACCACTGCCTGCATTGATTTGCTTGTTGTTCCTATCAAAATACAAGGTATGAGGTACGGTGATAGGGTTGGTCTTATTGGCAACAAAAGCAAATTGTCCTGCCTTGTTACCTACTAGGGCCATCATCGTTTGCACTGTGGCAGGAATGATACTTTGGGTATATTCAGGAAAGGCTTCTTCTACCTGCTTGATCGTCTCTAAGGCATTGCGCCAACTGCGTTTGGTTAGTGATTGTGTCTGTTTGTTCATCTCCCCAAAATACACCTCTTGATTTTGGAGTTTGCGTATTTCAGAGGAAAAGGATTGCCCTTGTACCTTGTTGGATAACTCTATTTGAGGGCTGTATGGGTTATTAACATACTCTTTAAGCCCTACGATACGAATAGCCACAGGGGTACGCTGAAACTCATTGTCTGAAAAGTTGATATATCCCCCCATTTTAAGCCGCCCACCTACATTGACCCATCGCTTTTTTGCCCATATTCCGTCCAAATCACCAGTAAAGGTAAATAGGTCTGCTCGGTTTTCATACAGATACTTACACGCTTCCTTCATCATCTCCCAACTGGCGCCCGTCTTAGTGTTATCATCACAAATATAGGCAGCAGGTAAGTGCATGTTATATACAGAATATTGGTCTCCTATAGCAGGTTTAAATATATCATTAGGCATGGTCGTGCCGTCCTCTTCCTTGGGGACTATCTCAAAACGGCGTGTGCTATGGTTGTAGCCGCTGCCATGCTCGTAACGGCTAATCTCAAACTCACGCCCTGATAACATACCGCTTTCAAAGTATATCACCATTTTTTCTCCCTTGATTTGGAGGTCTGCAAAGTTCAGCGCTTGAGGTATGGAGGTGTCGGCAAAGTCGTAGAAGTGTTTATCTCTATCCACTTCAAATATGGCCGATATAGTCCCTTTGCGACTTGGGTATATATGGGAAAGGTCAAGGCTTTGTTCGTTAATAAAGCCGTTATTTTGGGCGTTTTTGATAGCTATAGACAGCCCTTTGTCGTCTGAAACAAAGGTTACCCCCTCATATACGTACTCTTGTGATTTGGGTAACAATAATTCCTTGTTACCATACTTAGAGCGGTCAATATTGCGTTCCCCTCCTTGTACATAGAGGCGGGTAATACGACTTTGCTCGGTAGTACGGCTTACACCTGTCTTAAAGCCTTTGCCTTTGCCGTATTGGAGCGGCAAGGGATTGTCTTTGAAATATTCTACCTTGTGGAGGTGTATGGTCTTACCTATAATCTCGTATTCTGTCTCAAAAGCCTTAGCTATCATGTCCAAGGCCTCCAAGCAGTTGTTATGGTTATAGCTGATAAGTTTCTCATTAGCTTCAATCGTGGTGCCTACCTGCCAACCGCTATCTATCATATTAAGGCAATCTACCAATATCTGAATATGGTAGCGAGGAGATGCTGTGAAAGGAAATTTGAGGGTCTTATCATTTGGATTACGAAACTTGTAATTCTTCAGGTTTGCCCCCTCACTGTCCATGGTAAGGGTATATTCAAAGTGTCTGCTGTTATGCTTCACTACTTTAGCAGGCTGATTGAGTGTATAGCGTTCCCCTTGAAACTCACACCATGCCCCAGTAGGGATTTCGGTGTAAGTAGATAGGGCAAAGTATAGGTTCAGCGTATGCTCCCCCATAATGGATCGGTATCTGTAGCTCTCATCAGTGGGGAGGACGTCTATATAGGTGCTGTTAAAGTGTAGTTGCATAGTTGTCAGATTTCAAGGCAAAGGTACGTTTTGGAGCAAAAATACACTCTATTACAGTTTGTTTATTCTTTGTATTTTCTTTGTGTATTTTTTATATTATCACCAAGTAAAGGGTAAATTCTACCCTCAAAGTGTCTTTTGTGAGTATCACTTCTTTTACATTGGCCTTTTGATAGATAGCCTTAAAGGTACTACCCAAAGCATTAATGGTACGTTCTCCTCGCAGAGAAAGGTTGTATAATAGTGCTTCATACAATTCCCAAAAGCGATTGATAGGCTGTTTGATATAGCAAAGAAGCTCAAGGGTGCGTTCCTTAAACACGTTGGGATATTCGGCATATTGTACCCCCGCAATGGTGCTACTGGTAGTGGTTAGGTGCTCTTTGACCTCGTAGCTCTTTAGTAGGTTGCTTTCGTTCTCCTCCAATAGGTAAATACCATACTTGGATAGGTCTATGGTGTCAATCGTAAAACCTGAAGAGGGCAAGGTGTCATTAGGGGCAATATAGGTATAACCTTGCAAGGGGGTATCATTCGCAAAAGTAGCCTCATAGGTGATATAACCTTGTTCTTTCTTTGCTTTTCTCACTCCAACAAAGCGCAATCGGAAAGACTTGCCCAGCTCCTCAAAGTGAAAATCATTATAGGTTTGAGCAGATAGAAAGGTTATAAAGGTATCGTATTGGTCGCTTTTGGTAACAAAAGACAAGGATATAGAGAGGTTGTCCAATTGAGGATCGTCTGTGTCGTACTCTTTGCCGTAATACTCTGCCCAGTCATTGGAGGGTAGTTTCTTGAGAGGAGGAAAACAAAGCAGATCCTTGTAATTACCCTCTAAAAGGTAGGTATGATAAGTAGTTTGTATGTCAATAGTGTTAATTTTCATTTCTTTATTGCTTTTTTATTTTCCTCGATAAAATAAGGCTTTGTTTTCCAATTCTTGAACCTATCTTTGTTATCTGTTACCCATTGCTTATAATTACTTGGCACATCACCCACATAATTAGAGGAGCTTTCAGGAGGTAGGGTTTCATCGGCTTTGAGTTCTTTGATAAGTTCTTCGTCAGTCTTAAGAATAGTAATAATATGACACTTACAGCCTACATGCCAGCCGTGAAAGTGAAAAGATTTCGGATATTTACCCTTGAGCTGGTCGCACATGTCATATACTTTGTGCTGTGGTGATAGACGTACCTCGAAGCCTACAATATCAGGGTTTTGCTGTATACGTAACCAATCAGCGGACTTATAGGCTACATTGATTTCATTACTGGCAAGGCGCAAAGCATTTTTGTAGGCGCTTCTATAAACTCCTTGCCCAGGGTGATAGTTTTGCGCGTTCTTGCTTAGTACTAGGTTGCCGTATTTGTCCCTTACCCTGCGAAATAGAGCCGTTGGGTTGTTCAAAAGGTTGCGTACCTCACGGCTTAGCTGGACAGCACTTTTGCCCTCCTCCAAGGAAACAGATAAGGCAAGCTCTATTTCACTTTGTGCTTTTTTAGCAATATCCCATACCCGATTGGAGACTGTAAAATCTTTAATCTTACGCGTTTTGAATGTTTCAAGGGCTTCTAAGTTCTGATATTTGGTTAGTCCTTCCCTTAGTAGCTTATCCTGCTTGAGGTTCGCAAAAGCCCAT
Organism: Capnocytophaga sp. CM59; assembly: GCF_000293175.1. NCBI lineage: Bacteria > Pseudomonadati > Bacteroidota > Flavobacteriia > Flavobacteriales > Flavobacteriaceae > Capnocytophaga > Capnocytophaga sp. CM59. The sequence continues at coordinate 37,977 of NZ_ALNN01000013.1, read as the reverse complement.
TCTTTGGTAATGCCTTGCTTTATGATTTGGTCTAATTGGTTGCTGAAATTAGCTAATTCCTTTTCAAAGGCTTTTCCTTTCTTGGTAGTTGCAAAGGCAAATAGGGTGCTTGTTACAAGCTCTCGGAAATCTGTTTTGAGAGCCAAGGACACAGAAAAGCCTACCCACTGATAGAATAATCGTTCTATCTGTTGTAGGTAGTCTATTAGGTGCTTTCTATGTTGCTCATCGTAGTTCATTAGATACTTGCTTCATTGAGGCTGCTATTTTCCTCGTCTTTGATTTGCTGTAATTGGGCTTCAGGGTCTGTAATGCCAAAGCGTTGCATGGCTTCTCGTTGAGAGAGTAGCGGTTTTCCTCCATTGGCTTCCATAAGGGTACGTATCATCTCGGTATCATCGTCAATATCAAATGGGGTGATGATAGGGGTGATGTCTATGGTTTTGAGTTCTTTCTCAAAGGGGATATACATCTTGGAAAGGAAAGCCAAAATGATATTGATACGCCTTTGTAGAGCAGGGATAAATATAGCTTCGTTATCCTTTACCTTGAGGTGAGCGGGTAGCCATGCGAGTTTGCGCCCTACTCCTGACAGCATATTGCCTTTGCCTGCATAGAACTCATCGGAAAGGTCTGGAGTATGGGTGAACTCGTGTATATCACGCCTATTCATACTCATTTCACGGTCAAAATTTTCATTAGCATTAGGAGGTACCACGAATTGTACATTACCCCCGTCCTTGACTTCATAGACCTTGCCCCCTGTATTATTGACAGCCATTTTACCCTCTACCTTTCCTGCGATCATTAGTATAGGCTCTCCGAACTTCTTGTTACTTTCAGAAAAATAGGTGCGCTGTACCTCGGCTATCTCTATGAGGTGCTGTACAGCATTCCATTCTGTTTCTTCTTGACGATAGAGTACTACTGGTATTTTGCCAATTATATTAGGTTTTACCTCTGTGGTAGTGGTGCCGTTCTCTGTGGTAAAAGCGTATATCTCATCAGCGGTGAAGCCTTGGAATATGGTTTTTTTATTGTCCTTGGTAGTGCTTTCAATAGCAAAAGAGATAAGGTTGTCATTATCATCAAAGCGTGGATATAGCTTGTACTTGAGCGGGGATAGCACCTTATGGCGCAATAGGTATTGAGTAGGTACGCCATACTGTTCGTTAGGCTGCTCCTCCAAATACCAAAGCTCGGCTACAAGGGTGTAGCGCTTGACCTCTGTACAAATAGCACTATCAGAGAAGCTCATTTTGTTAGCTTTGATAACCTCTTGAAAAGCAGCAAAGAGCGGACTATCCTCTGCGGTATATTTGTAGGGGATAGCCGTTTGAAACATGGTAGCGATTTCAACGATACGCTTTTGATAAGGTAGTCCTATACGATTGAGGGAACGAGTACGCTTTTCAAATCGTGGTTTTTTCTGACTATCTAATAAGGGGTTACCTACCTCGTCCGTAAGAGGTATTACGATTTCAGGATCTGGGAACTTATGCTTATTGGTGAATATCTCATGCTTTTTGACATCATACTGCCTTTGATAGGTAGTGGTATCAATCAGAGATACGTCTTGTTTAAATTCTTCTTGGGTCATCGTTTTAGGTGTTAGGTCTTTGGTTTTTATGGGATAGCCTCCGCTAAATCATTGAGGCGAGTTGATATAAGTTGTTATTAGTGCCACTTAGCAGCTTCATAGTGATATAACGAATAGCATCTATAGCGTGGTTGTGGTTATCTATGGGGATACCTGCTTTCTTGTCATTCCAAGCGTAATTTTTTAACTCCTTCATCACATTGAAACTATCAGGTGTTACCACTAACTTGTAATTGAGCATTGTGGTTATACCTGCTGAGACGCTTCCTGCTCCTTTTTCGCAAGGCTCTATGTTTAGCCCTTTGTCTCTAAGGTCTGCAATCAGTCGAGGCTCGGCACTATCAGCAACGATAAGGTCGTCAGGGTGATCTATCAAAGTGCTATTGAGCTGATAAAGTCCGTCAGAGGATAATTGCTTGTTGTTATAATACTTTTCGTCAATGTAAATAATTTTGCGGCGATTATCCACTGCTACTTTGATGAGTGTATCAGGGTCAATAGAAAAGCCGTAATCTTGTCCATACCCATAAGGGAGTGAGGTGTCAAAATAACCAATCTCCCAATCTGTAAATATTACCCCTTCTGACACATCAGCCCATCGTCCTATGATTTTTTGAGCGTATTTGGTTTTATTGAACAAAGATTGAGAGAAATTGCCTTGTTCATCGGTTGCTTGTGTGAGGCTTTGGGTTTTTATCTCCTCAATCTGCTTAAAAAACTGCTCATTGAGGTTTTCTATATTATCAAAGTAGGTAGTATGAATATGCAATACATCGGGATGGGTAGATATTTGCACCTCTACTCCGTCAATCTTTACTATTTTATGCGTTTTTTCGATGTACTTCTTATAAATGAAATGCTCAGCATTGGAGGGGTTCAGAATAAGGATAACCCGCAATTGCACCCCCTTTTGACGAATAGAAAGGATTAGTTTCTCATAATCCTCCTCTGATAGCCATTCTTCCATTTCATCGCCTACGAAAGTGGTAATACCGTGCAAAGACTTAAGGTTAGCCGTTTGGTTACCTGATGAGGTCTTAATCCCTTTAAAGAGAATTTCAGAGCCTGAAAAGGTGTTTTTGATAGCTGTTTTGGTGATACTGAAATACGCCTGTGTGCCCTCTGCTTCTATCTTTTCCTCAAACTCAGGAATAATAGAACTATGAGCTGATACCATGGTATAGCGGCTGAAAAGGATCTTATGCCCTGCCTCAAAAGATAAGCGTTCCAAGAAGGTAGAGGCGTTGTACGACTTACCCGACCCTCTTCCTCCTGAAAGGATTATAATAAACTTATCTTTGTTCAAGTACAAAGGATCATATACAGGTTGGGTCTTAATCATTGTTCTTGTTGTTATTCTTGAGCCATTGGGCAATGTCTATGCTGCCTGATAATTCTACTTGATTTACATTGATATAATCCCCTTCCATTTTGGATATTTCAGACTGCAACTCACGAATGGTACGGTTATAGGCTGTTATCTCCGAGGGCGTGAGGGTTCGTTCGTATCTTTGTATTTGTCCTTCATGGGATCGTATCTCTTGTGGGTGAGTACCTTTTTCCAATCGCTCTAAAAGGTTGTCAATCTGATTTTGCAAAATAGTGATACGGTCTATTTTGGTTTTAAGCCCCTTTTTTACTGCTTCTTTTTCAGTAGCGAGGGATTGCTTTAACTTGACCTGCTGGGCTTGTTTTTGATATTCTTGGTGCTGTATTTGAGCTTGTTTCCAATCTTTATCAAAGGTAGTTTTACCCTTACCCCACTTTACCTCATATTTACCCCACACTTCCGAATATGACAAACTCGGCTCGCTTTTCAGAGAGTCAAGTATCCATGTTTGTCTATTTTTCGGAGTGTTTGTCATTATTCGTCTGTTTCCTCTTCTAATTCGTTTTTATAGTCAATACCTGCTGATAGTTGTTCTTGTTCCTTTTCAGAATAGATGTGAGAGATGAAAAGCCCTTGTTCGTTTTCTTCCTCCTCTGCCTGAATAATGTTAAGCCCTGCTACTACTAATTTCGCAAATGCTTCTACAGATTTTGCTTTTCCTCCCATTTGGGTATGTCTTTGATAGGCTCTGTTTAAGATGTCTTTTTTTAAAATCATTGTTTGTTCTATTTAAGGGATTACATATAGCGAGTGTATTACAACTTATACTTTTTGGTGATTTCCAATAGCTTTTTAGAGTAGGGGTCTTTTTTGCCTAATATAGCTTTGCTCATTCCTTCAGCATAAAACTCATTGACATTTTGGCGTGCATACCCTCCTAATACATTAGATTTTGTTTTGGTGTATTGTTTATAGAGGGCTTTTATCTCCTTACCCGCTTTCTTGTGTTTGTCTCCTGTATGTCTATTTGTCCAAGTGGTATGAGCCAGTTCGTGTATAGTGGTATGCTGAATGGCTTTGTTGGTTTTAACCTTTAGCCCTGCTTTGTATTCTTCCTTCTTGGATTTTACCATGGCTTTGCTGTTGTTGAATGATTTACGATTGAGGTACACCGTACCTGAATTATTGGATATAACAGCGATCCCATAAGCATTTTTTAGGTCTGCCAGTTTGACTTCACGAGTATTAAGCCCTATTCGTGAGTGATACTTTGATATAGCACGCTTTACCTCACGATTAGCTTTTTTGTCGGTAATATCTTTGATACTACCTATATTCTTAACGCTGGAGGGTGTACCTCCTCCTTTTTGCATTATGATGTCGTTACGGCTATCATTTCTTATGCCTCCTGATGATTTTCCCATTTTATTTAAAAAAATATTTGTGGTTAGAAAAATATTTTGTATCTTTGTGCCGTAATAGGCTATCCTTTACAAGCCGCGGGGGGAGGGCGCTCCTGCCGCTACCACTAAAGCTCTAATGAGATGATTAAACCCTCTTATTAGAGCTTTTTTATTGCAATTTTTCAATCTTATTAACTACTGAACTATAGTTATCTAATATATCTTGTTTAGCAAACGAAACAGCTTTTGAGCTATTGACAAAAAACACTTCTTTTAAAAAATCAGCTCCTTTATAGTTTAAGATCTTACCTTTTAAATTTCTTGCAATATCATTAGGTGTCCATTCCTTAAACTTTGTAATATCATAAACAATAGCTTCTATCCCTTGTGCTTTTGCATATTCTAAGTTTTTCTTTATTCCGTTATAGGAACTGGTATCTTTTCTATCTGCTTTAAGCCCTTTTATCTCATATTCTGGATTTTTATAACCTTCTAAAATCAAGTGTGGGCGTATCTTTACACTTACTCCTAATTCGTCGGCTATTACCTTAGCGGTTGTGATATTCTCTTGTAAGTCCTTTCTATCTGCATAAGGGCTTACCGATACTGAGGCTCCGTTCTTTGCTTTGTATATCTCCCTGTAGGGTGCGTTGAGCTTTTGTAATTCTCGTTCTCTTGCCTCCTCCTTACTCTCTTTACTTATTTTTGATTTAGGCTTGTTAGCATTCCTAATTCCGCCTGATGATTTGCCCATAGGATCATATATCTAAGGTGGTTTCACTGATACAAGTTAGGTTCTTCTTGTAACAAAACTCTTTGGCTTTTTTACCCCCTCCATATACAACAAGGTTCGGATTGTCAAGTCCTGATATTTCCTGAGCGATGACAAGTTCCTTTTCTAAGTTATTAAGGCGTGATTCGTAACCACGAGTAAAAAAAGCGTTGTAACCTTCAGGAATGCCCATTCTGTTATAAGAGGCAAATTTCTCTGTTACGTTCAAATCAACGAATATATTTATATTGTAATCCTGTAAGAAACGAGCAATCCAACGCTTTTTGTAGATTTGGAATATCCCATAACTGATAGGGGTAGTTTCGTATAAACTACAATTAGGCTCAACGATATTCTTACACCCTGATTCTATGATAGCTGAGGGATTGTCCCAAATAGCCTCAAAACGGTAATCATCAACGTAAAAATGATAAGTACCCACGCCTTGCTTACTCCTTTTTTCAGCTCCGTATGGGCGCAAAGGGACATCTACATAAATAGGCTGTGTATGAGGTAACAATGTAGGAATATCATAGGGATTGTTAGAGGGAAAAAGGCAATCAGGTACCCAAACTTTCTTTTCTTGTTTGATATTTATATCGTTAGGGTCTTGCTCTGATAGGGTCTCTACATGAAGGCTTTCAATATTGACCTGTACCTCCTCTACCTTTACCCACTCTGTAAGAGTGTCTTTGACAAAAGGATTGTGTTTTTGGTTATAGACTTCAAGGAGTATTTCTACTGCTTCTTTGCGGTCTTTGGCTAATATCTCAAAGGCTTTTAGATGAGTAGGGACACTTACCCTCTCACTGACAAGTTCGGATAGTACTTGTTTGCGTGTATGTCCGTCAATGCAATAATATTTGCCTTGGTCGTTCCATACAGCAAAAGGCAAGGCAAAGCCATGTTTTACGAGGCTTTCCTTGAGAAAATTTAAGTTGGTGGGAGTTTTTATATTTTCAGGTTGGAGGTCGTGTAGGTTATTTCTCCAATCAATATCAATGAGGTTACCTATTCTGCTTTCCATGCCATTTTGCCTTAATTATCAAGGCAAAGGTACGATATAGGTCGCAAAGGGCTGTTATCGTCGTTTGTTTTTTCTTTGTATTTTCTTTGTGTTTTTTTTGTTCTGATACTTTGCAACAAAAGGAGCAGTACGAGCAAGACAAGAATAAAAAAACACCACTCCTGATTTAGGAGTGGTGCAATGAATAACACATCAAAAATACGAATGAAGAACGTTATAATATCTTCTTTTCCACGGCTTGGTATAGCTTTTGGTACTCGGTAACCATTAGCATACTGCTATGTTCCTTGCGGTAATAACCCACGCTTGCGGGGGAAATCCCTAAGAAAGCGGCTATATCCTTTTGTGAGGATAGGGAGTGCTTACACGCCAAGCCGCAAAATAGCTTGAGGTAAATTGTGCGGCTCTTTATAGCCTCGTCCGTGGTGTCTTCTATGGCTGTTTTTATCTTTTCAAGCATGGTATATCAGTTATCAGTTGTTAGTTGTCAGTGGTGGTTAGTTCCTCTTCTATGATCGCCTTGAACTGGTCAAAGCTGTAGCATACATAGTACTTATATCCGAGTTCCTCGGCTTTTTGTTGAAAGGCTTTTTGGTGCTCTGTCTGTTTATTCCCTTTGATTTTCATCTCGATATACAGGCTTTTACCTTGGGGGAGCATTACTACTAAATCAGCCACTCCCGCCAGAACACCTTCTTCTTTGAGGCGTTTGGCTTCTGCACTGTTGCGCAATCCACCATTAGGAACGGCATAGATAAGGTACTGCGGGTATTTGTATCGGAAATAGCGCACGCACATTTGTTGAAGTTGGCTTTCTTGGTACATGGTTAGGTGATTTTTATTGTCCATTTAATTTTTTTGCCTTTGTACTCTTTTTTGCTTTGTCTTATATTTCTTTTTAAAAAGACAAACCCAAAGGCGGATTCTACTTGAATTACTATCTTACGAGTTACCATAGATAAGTTTTTAGGAGCAAATTCAAACCCTTTAAGGTGCTTTATATTTTCTAAGGCTCCATCTTTGGTTATCATTCCTAAGTCATAATCCTCTATATATCTCACTACATACATAGCAATTTGCCCGTAACATCTGAATAATGGTACTGAGTTGTTGTACTCTACATCAGCACAAAAAGCATATACATCTTGTGGATCAATGTTTAGTGTTTTTAGTACCCCTTCGTATGATTTCATCTCCTCTGTTAGGTTAATACACTTATCTGCTATCTCATTCTTATCACATATAAAATCTTGAGGGGAGGTTTGACCTCCGAATATATCATTTATCATATTGGATATATTCTCGGCTGTGTGATAGTCATTCTTTGACTTCATCAGGGATTGATATAGGCATCGCTGACTATATAAGTGAGCAAACTTAATAAGGAGAAAGGCTCTCATTATACGAAAACTCCTTGTTAGCTGCCTGCTGTTTTTGTTCTTTATCTTAGGTGTTATTACATTTGTTGTCATTAGGCGGCTTTGTAGTTAGTTTATTAAGGCTTTAGGGGTGTATTTTCTTCCGTATAGCTTACGGAGGTAGGTTATCAATTCGTCAAAGGACTTTATAAACTCGTCTCCTATAAGGTCTGCAACTTTCTGTTGTAGTTGGAAAAGCTCCAATTGTTTTGTTTCTTCTCCTACCTCGTTGCGCATAGCGTGCTTGTGGTCCCCAAAAACAATAAAGTTCAATCCTTGCGCTATCTTTTTCATTGCCATAGGCATAAGAGGCTTAGGAACGATGGTTGCCACGTGCGAAGCTAATGTTTTGTAGCTATCTCCTGCAAGGTTTCGGTACTTAATCATTTCATCAGATACAAATCGTAATACATCATATTTGAAATAAGGATTAAGCCACATAGCAAAGTCTATGAACAACATAGGGTGCATCCAAGTACCTCCACTATATTTGCCTCGCGATTTTAAATACACAGATGCTTCAGTGTTTAAGTTTTCTTTTTGTATTATTACTTGAATGTATTCTTGTGTAGATTTGTTTAAAAAGAAATCGTCAATATCTTTCTTTTTTACATAGGGGAAATTCTGGGTATTTAAAACTTGTTGATTTTCAGTGCTATTTTTTAAATACCCAGAATTCTGGGTATTTAAAACCTTCTGATTTTCAACGGCATTATTCCATTGTTTTAATAATGCGGTTGCATTAAAAAATCCGTCTTTGGTGCGTTGGATAACCTCAAAGTTTCCCATTTTACGGATCATGTTTTGATTGGTTTTCATAATCTGAAATACAATGTATAATTGTTAATATTAATTAAAATGCAAAGGTACAAAATATATTTGAATTATCCATGCAAATTATCAACTTAATTTATTGAAAACGTGTGACAAATGTCACACGATTTTAATTTTTTGACCATACAAAAAGAGGTATAAAATGCACGTTCAAAAGCAAGTATATTTTGTTAATTTAAGGATTAGCGACTAGTGATTACAAGGAAAGCACTGGCCGCTAATGATTATTCATACATCACTTTTAGCCCTATTTCTTTAGCTACAGCATGCTCAATTCTTGCTCCTTGGCTATCCTCCCAACCTTGTAGCATATAGATCCCCTCGCAATCCATAAGGTTGATGATGTCTTTGGCTATATGCTCCTCCCATGGGTCTGTTTCAGAAAGTCCGTTACAGAGAGGGTTGGTAACCTCGTGACCTAATGCTCGGAGGGTTGTGGCTACCTTGTCAAATAGTCGACGTACATAGTCAAGGTCTGTCCCGCTGATTTTGCCTGATAGATATATTTTCATATTCTCAACTTTTTGACTATTGCTTGTATTTGCTCCTTGAGTTGGGTACGTGTGCATGTATTGTCTATGATAAAGTGAAAATCACTATCAGGCACATCGTCAAGGTCTATTTCGGAGGGGTGGGTATCCATATTGCCCATTCTGCATTTCACACGGATAAATACAGGGTCAAGTAGTTTCATTTGTTCGTATTCTACCTTAAAGCGCATGTCTGTGATAATCACCCTTGGAAATTCGTAATTCTCATAAGCCAATCGTCTAAACATCAGCTTAGCGAATATATTCTCTCCGAGGAGTTCTTTGTAAAAGTCGGCTGTCTTTCGGTACAGCTCCCTTATGGTTAGGTTGCTCGATATACCATTGACATCTACTAATCGGCTTTCTTTGAAAAGGTCTAATCTGTATGAGTTTGTTCCTACTGCTTGAGATACTATCTCTTTGACAGGCTCGGCAAATGCTCTTAGTTCGTATTTGCGCTGGGTGTAGTCATTGAAAAGGTTGGCCACGGTGTCCTTGCCTACTCGTTTCTTTCCTGAAAGGACGATAAGTTTCTTATTCATAGTTGTTCGTTTTTATAGGTTTGTATGAGTGCTTTTACTAGGGCTTCTCGGGCTTCTTCATAGCTATTATATTCATCTGTACTATTGTTTTCAGAACTATATATTAGCTCCCGATTAATCTTTCTAATCTCAAAAGAGAATGTTTCTCTTTCTGAATTAGGATAAGTATTGTCAAAAAGAATAAAACCATACAAGCCCTCTTCTCTGAACCACTCAAAGACTTGCTCCCAAGGGTATAATTCTTTTCTAATTGCTGTAATACCTGTACCTACAGAATAAGAGATTACACTTCCTTTATCGAATCCTATTGCTTTTAATTCTTTGATAATATTCAAGGGAATGTGCCAAGTGGGGCGCTTGTTATTTTCCATTTTCTTGTTATTAGTGTTGTTTTTTAACAAATCATCAATATCCAAATTATCAATGTCGCCTAAGTTAATTTGCTCTTTAATTACGGCGCCTGTATTATTTATAAATTGCATCATTTTCTTTTTTAATTAATCTTTCACAAATTTACCGTTAATCATTTTTCCAGTTCTGTTCTTGATTTCGTTGTAGGCAATGTTTATACACTCCTCAAGAGAGGTGTTCTCTAAGAAAGCTATATCATCTAAACAACCAGTCATAGTAATGATTTCATAAAAATATAAAAAGGGCGTTTCTCCTCCTATCCCTAATAATCTAAAATTAGCGTTCATTAGGCGAGTTAAACTATCTTGAATGCTTAATGCTAACACTACTTTGCTATCTGCTCGCTTTCTTTCAAAATTCAAAACATCATTGATTTGCTCTAATACATCTATTCTTTCCTTATAGCAGTAGTTAATCAGGGTAACCAGTACATCACCTATCGCATCTTGGATAGCTGGCTTGTCATTGTCATAACAGGCTTTGATAAGCTCGCCAACCTCCTCGTGTGTCTTAAGGAGTTGGTCAAAAGGCGTTAGCTCTTCATAGATTTTTCTTTCTTTTGCCCACTCTTGAATAAGTGGGACGAGTTCTTGGATTGTTTTCATTTGTCAATATTTTTAATGTTAATAATTTCCCCTAAACTAAGTACAAAGTATGTTTTGCCTTCTTCTGCGCCCCATTCGCTCTTTCCTATGCCTTGGGTGATACTTTTTAGTTTCATTGTAAATTGTGGGGCATTGGTAGTATACCCATTGCGAAAGATGATCCTATCATATTTCTTTCCCATAAGCCGCTTTTCCCAATAGGGCTTAATCTCTCGGTATTCTTCCTTCTTCTCTCCTGAGAGAATAAGGTCAAACCAGTTTTTCTTGAGTGTAAGGTGTAAATTCATCTACTATAAATTTTAATCGTTTTGCATTTTACTTAATTGCTCCTTTCTCAAGCCCATGCAATAGTGATAGTAGTTAATCTTCAATTCATTCTCAAGGATATAATCGTACCACTCTATGATTTTACCATTGGGTTGATTGCTCTTGAGGTCAAAGTATATATCCGAGAGGCTGAAGAAGAAATGAGATATACTAAATACGTCAATACTATCATTACCTACGGAAAATTCATAGGTTAAATCGTGCTTTTCACAAAATTCCATAAGCAGCCTATCTACGGCTACCTCAAAGGCTCTTAATGGGGTGTTAGTTTGTTTTTTCATTTGCTTTTTGTTCTCTTTTCTCTTTATTAATGTCGTCCATGTGTAAATACATTATCTCAGTTAAATCATTTGCGTATGCATTGAAAGCATTGAGTAGCTGCGGGTCTATCTTATTGACCTTTTCAAACTCTTCTACTACTTCGTTGTTTTTCTTCTTGCATTCCATAAATACCTGTTTAAGTCTAAACCTTGGATAGCTTTCATCAATCATGTGAAGTAATTCACTGGTAGCTTTGCAATAGGATAATGCCATAATCATATAATGCGCCATATACTCCCGCTTTAGAATTGGTTTTACTTGATTTTCACGATAATCAGCAACGGCTATCTCCATGAGGTATTTGGCTTCCTTCTCTGTGATTTGCAAGCCCCTTGCTCTTAGTTCTGTTATAAATTTTGTGCTTTTCATTTTAAAAAGGTGTGTTACTTTTAGGATCTATTTTTGGCAAATTATTTTCTTGTTGTAAGAACGAGTTATATTGCCCTCCTCTTTCAAAAAATCGCATGTATTGTAGCTGACATCCCGTAATTATTCCTCCTGTTGTGCCGTTTCTAAATTTAGAAATGATAACTTCCACTTCATTAGTGGTAGGTGATCCGTCCTCCCATTGTGGTATGCCATAGTATTCAGGACGATAGAGGAATAGTACATTGTCGGCATCCTGCTCTATGGCTCCTGATTCTCTGAGGTCTGAAAGCATGGGTCGCTTATCTGCTCGTGTCTCGACCCCGCGGGATAGCTGGGATAAGGCAATGATTGGTATGTCTAACTCTTTAGCCAACCCCTTGAGGGTACGGGATATTTCACTAATTTCTTGGTCTCGTGTGCGGCCCTTTTGGTTGTTACTAATGAGTTGTAGGTAGTCAATGTAAATGATTTTTACTTTTCTTTCCCTTACCCACTTCTTTGCTTTGATTTTTAGAGATAGTAGTGTAAGAAAGGGTTCATCATCAATATACAAGGGCAGTTTATTGAAAGAAGGACGGAGGCTTACTGCGACATCCATCTCACTTTGTGTAAGTGAGCCAAAAGCCAACTTGTTGCTATCTATCCCTGAGTAATTGGCAAAGAGCCTTGCCGTTAGTTGTCTTGCACTCATTTCAAGGGAGAATATCCCTACAGGGTAGCCTAATCGTGCTTGATGCAGAGCATCACTAAGAGCGTATGCTGTCTTTCCCATGGCAGGGCGCCCTGCTATAATGACAAGATCACTCGGTTGGTAGCCGTTGAGTTTAAGGTTTATGTCTCGTACAGCAGTAGGAACGCCTGCACGCTCAGATTTGGGTTTAAGGACTTCTGTTAAGTAATCTCCTATATCCTTGGGTTGTTTGATAGACAACCAATCAGACACTTTATCAAGCTCTTTGTAGGAATAATCCAATAACTCAAAAATATCAGTATCATCTTCATAGGATTGCTCTATAAGCTGACAACCTACATCAATACTCTTTCTCTTCACATACAACTGCATAAGAATCAACGCGTGATATTGCATGTTTGCTGATGATGATACTCTTTCCGTAAGAGCAATAAGATAAGCACTCCCTCCTACGTCTTTAAGTTTACCTATTTTCTTTAATGCATCACTAACAGTCATTAAATCCGCTACTTGAGACGATTTGTATAAAGATAGGATTGCATCATAGATTATTGCGTTTTTTTGATTGTAAAAAACATTTGTGTCTTTTACTACCTCGACAAATTCAGTAACTCCTCTCTGCTCCATGAGCATGCCGCCAATTACAACTTCTTCCAATTCAGGGTTGTTAGGTATTTGTTTATTTTGCATTTCAAATATTTTTTAATAAATGATTTCATTACCATTCTCATCAAAGCGAATGCGTTTAGGAGCTGTGGTTACAGGGGTATTTTTTGCCACTTCTTGCCTTTTTTTAAGCCAGTTTTTAAAGTGTGACCTGTAATCTCTCACTTCTTTTAACCGTTCTCCTTGTAACTCCAAATGCTGATTAAAAGCCTCCAATTGCTCAGAAATCATGTTTTTATCAATTACTTTTAGGTTTTTGATTATTGCATTACAAAGATTCTCGTCGTTTAAATAATCACGTTTTAATTCGCTGATTGATTTTATCACTCCGTTATCAGATGAGTAATATTTTTTCTCATCAGTGATGGCGGAGGCGTCTTTATCATCATCATTTACATTTACATTATCATTTACATTTACATTAGGGGTTTGGTTGGGGTTTTCTTGGGGTTTTTTAGGGGTTAGGTTGGGGTTTTCTTGGGGTTTTTTAGGGGTTAGGTTGGGGTTTTCTTGGGGTTTTTCTTTTCTTGGTCTTCCTCCTTTTTTACCGTGCTCTGCTCCTAATCTGCCATTCTCAAACCTTTGATTATTAGCGTCTAATTGAGGTTTTATAAGGGCAAACATCGCTTTTGTTATCGGCTTCTGATTTTCAGTTGTTACTCCGTTTAAGCCATACTCCATTATGGCTGTAAGCACTTCTCCCTGAATATCTCTCGGCAGTTCCTTTATCCCTTCATAAAAACTCCTATAAAAGACGAAACTTTCTCTTTCCATAGGTTTCTATATTTTAATGAACGTAATTGTTTTTTAAACTTTGCCCTAAGCCCTCTCCTAAACATTACACGTCAAGTACAAGCGAGGGCAGAGGTCAAAGAATGAATGAGTATCTATGATATTTTTTGCAATTCCTTTTCTTGTTGCTCTTTCTCCATTATCTCTATGAAGTCAAACAAAGTAGGCATGCCTACTTCTTCATCGGCAGCCTTGCAATAAGATGCCCCATCTAAAAAGTATTGAGGATTGAGTTCAAAACCTATCCCATAACGACCCTTGAGGATTGCTCGATAAGGCACTGTCATTAGTCCTCCAAAGGGGTCTAATACTACATCTCCCTTATTGCTCATCTGCTCAATTACCCTGTCTGCTATATCGAACTGCATCGGGCAAAGGTGCATCTCTTTTCCCTTACTCCATTGGGAACCATTGAGGGTAAGCATACGAGTAATATCCGTCCAAACTTCTTCGCTCCAGCTTTGTGGCTGTAAGAGCATAAAGGAAGTAGGGAGTTTGCCATATAGGTCTAATGTTTCCGCAATCTTTACATTATGCTCGTGGTTATACACTTCATTAAGAGAGAAGTTTTTGTACTCCTGGAAAATAACATTGTGTGGTAGTTTGGCTAACTCTTCAGGGGTCAAACAACGATTACCAGAGGAGCGTGTAAATCCGTGTGCATCTATCTGCCATTTTGCACGTGTATACTCTTTTTTATCCTTTATTACAGGTTCATCTGCATAAGCATTTGTTTTGTCTGTAGCAGGCTTTCTAAATAGTAAGAGATACTCAGGCATACCTACTCCCATCTTTGTTCCGTCCTTACATTGTTCACTCCAACCCAAGCGATAGGTTTGGTTGTTCTCACGAACCACATCAGTAACAATGGTTTTCATACCCATATAAGCAAATCCATGCTTGGTGTAGTGCTGTATGCAATCCACATGAAAAGGATATACTGTTTGCACTCCCATTCCTGATAGTCCCATGGGTACAATACGGTCTTTTACGTGTATGGCAGCTATCCTGCCAGGCTGTAACACTCGAAATAAATTAGGGGTAAGATAGTCCATTTGTTTGAAAAACTCCTCATTGCTTTCAGAGTGCCCAAAATCAGCGTAATTAGGGGAGTACTCATATTGGGTGCTGAAGGGTATTGAGGTTAGAATAAGTCCCACACTATTATCTTTCAAAGCATGTGGGTTTTCTTTAGGGTCGAGTTCTAAAACATTATCGTTATTTACGATCTTGTAATTTCTCCCCACTATCTCTATACGCTCTACCCCTATTTTGCGGGTGAGTACTTGTGCCATTTCAGAATGAGATAGCCCGTATTTCTTGATTATTTCCGTCATATTCTTTACGAGTTTGTTATGGTTTTTCCACTTGTTTTCTAAGGTTTTACGCACGTTGCGTTCGGCTTCGGTATAGATTAAATCTACTCGCACCACGTTCTTCTGTAGGAAGCGTTGTAAGCGGTGTATAGATTGGATAAAATCGTTGAACTTATAGCCTATTCCTAAGTATATAGCCCAGCTGCAATACCGCTGAAAGTTACACCCTGAACCTGCTATCACGGGCTTTGCTCCTAACTCTTGTAACTCGCCATAAGAGAATTGCTTTATTATCTCCTCACGCTTTTCAAAGTCCTGAGACCCATATATTGATTTAAGGGTTGGGATAGCCTTTTCAATTGCTTTGCGTTCACTCTCTAAGTCGTGCCATATTACACGATGCGCTTCAGGGTCTTCTGCTCGGAGTTCTAACATCTTTTGGATACGATCCTCCAATGAGTCTCTTTTCTCCTTGGCCGAGGCTTGCAAGCCTAATGCTACATCTTTAAACAAAAGCCCTTGCCCATGCTTATCAAACCCTGCGTCTAAGTGATTGGTAGGTATTTCATGCCAACGCAAATCTAATTCAGGGAGGATATACCCTATATCGTCTGCCTCATTTTGGGTAATATCAGAAGGCTTTGTTACAAAAAGCCCCCAAGAGGATACCCATAACCAAAATTCCTCTTCTTTATGAGCATGTAGGGTGAGTTTGTCTGCTTTTGTGCTATCACGCTTAAAGAAACGTGTTTTAGCTTGTGACACATCCATCACCCCTAAGAAATCAGCATAAGCCAATAACTCAATATAATCATTAGGAGAAGGCGTGGCCGTGGCTACAAATCGATATTTGATATTGTCTGCTCCTCTGCGTTGTTGCATTGGGCCGGCATCACCTGTAAATAACCTCATAAACTCACGAAACGTTTTAGAACCTCCCAAACCTCTGAGGATACTTGCCTCGTCAAGGCTTGCTACCTGAAAGTGTCGAGGGTCTAATTTGCCGTCTCTGATACTTTCATAGTTGGTAAGGTATATCCCATCCTTGTCCTCTGTTTCCTCGATACGTCGAATAAACTTAGGGGCTACCTCCCAACCAAGGATATTTTTAGCATCCTCGATAAACTCTTGTCGTACAGATAGCGGGCAAACTATTAGCCCTTTGCCACCTCCTGCCTTTTGAAGGACTACTCGTACTGCTTCCAGCTGGGTAACGGTCTTATGTAGCCCAAAAGAAGCAAAGCAGGCACGCCTACCCCCCTCTACCATCCACTTTACCATTAATCGGTTGTGGGGCTTCATTCGTGGGTTAATCTCATCAAGGCTACAAGGAAACCCTTGCTTAGGGGCTATCTTGATTTTGTTCTTTAAAAACTCTTGATACTCGTTCATTTTTGATTTGAAATTAGAGATTTGATAAAGATTGCCGCGCGCTCAATCTCCTTTCAAATCGGTTGTTAATTATTTTCTTTGTAATTGTGTAACTTCTCTCGTCTTATAAAGCGATTAACAGTGCCTTTTGATACACCTAATTTTTCGCTTATTTCTCGCTGGGACATTCCTTGTTTTATGTATTTCAGTATGTCCTTTTCTTTGCCTGTAAGTTTCACCTTTTTTGAAAGGCTACCCTTAGGACGACCTATAAAAATGCCTTCTGCCTTTTTGCGAGCCAATGCCTCCTTGGTACGTTGGCTGATAAGTTGGCGTTCTATTTGAGCAGAAAGCCCATAGGCAAAAGCTATCACAGCACTACTTATATCATTATCCAATCGGTAATTATCCTTGATTGTCCAAATATTTACCTTTTTCTTTGTGCATTCGTTTAGAATAGCCATAATCATCATTAGACTTCTACCTAATCGTGATAGCTCTGAACAAAGGATATAATCTCCTGCCTTAGCTTTCTCTAAGAGTTTTCCTAACTCTCGTTTTTCAGGGTCTTTCGTTCCTGATATTCCCTCGTCTGAAATCCAACCATCTATTTTCATGTCATTCTTTTTACAGAAGTTCTTTATCTCATAGCGTTGGTTTTCTACGGTTTGCCTATCTGTACTCACCCTTATATATCCATATACCATAACTCATTCATTTTATAATTTTGCCCCGCTCACGGCTCGAAAGTGAGTGCTTGCCAATCGGGGGTCACCATGTCTTAGACATGAGATACATAACTTTCCAATGTTAGGTTTGTTAGTCGTTATCGGCTGTTTGTTCTCCTTTGCCTTTGCTTCTATCTATATAGACATGGCAAAATAGATGGTCAATCACAGCTTCTACTTTCATTATCTTTGCCGATAATAGTGTCATTGTATAAGGTTCAGGATTGTCCTTATCCTGCATATACTTATCAAAGAACGCAATACATAGAGGTTTGGTTTCCTCAGCATTGATAGCCTTTACTAAGAATTTATTACGAGTTGTGTAACGCTCATATTTCATCTCCATCTCAGCAATATAACAATTGACCTTTTCATCTTCTCCATTATCCTTGGTTAAGGTTACTATGTACAAATATTCTTGTTCCTTGAGTGATAACACTTCAAAATATCCTTGGTAATGCTGTTCTATGTAGTCCGTGAGGATCTGCATAGCTACTTCTACACTATTAGCATATAGGAAGAAAGTTTGTTTCTTTCCCATTACCTTTGCTACAGCTACCCATGTGGCAGCACATCCATTGACTAAGGTTGCTTGTCTTTGTATAGTGCTAACTTTTACCTCGGTAATATCTCCACTTTGTAGGAAGAAATTAATCTCCTCTAAGCTGTGATGGTCTAAGAATGTACCACGTTCAAAGATTATCTCTTTGCGCTCTATATTAACCAGCTCCCCAGTGCTTTCATCTACGAAGTTCTCAGGCCATTTTCGGTAAAGTGTATCGGCCAAGTACTTATCCTTCATCTCAGATAGGTTGGAGGTTGTGATGATCTCCTCCTCAAAACGATTAACGGTTTCTTTCATTGCTTATTTTCTTTTAAATCTTGCTTATTTACTTTTTTGCATTGGTTTTTAGACAGTTAGAAATGATTTTTTGCCTTGCTTAACGAGGGTGAAAATTGCTTATTCCTCATCGCTTGTTGGTTCAGGCAAATCTAATCCGAAAAAGTCCATACATAGCTGCCTGATTTGCTGTTTAAACTCCTTCTCCCATTCGTAAGTGGTCAGCTTGGTGCTGCTCTTCGGCACTCTTACCACTTCTCCAGTGGCAGGATTAACACGCTCTTCATAGTTACAAGTTGTCTTTAACAGCGTATGCACTTCATCAGGATTATATAACTCCCCCCACTCGTTATAGATAGCGGTCTGTATGAGTGGTATCCAGCAAGCCCAATAGAAGGCATTTTGCTCATTGCTCCTTTTCTTGCTACGCCTTTCAATGGTTAGGTTGATAGGCAAGCCCTCAAAGGAGCCAATCGCACGAGTTACCATCTCTCGGTTACCTACCAGCTTGCCGTCTTTAACGGTAGTGGGGATTGTTATCTTCTTCATTGTCTTTGAGTAATAGATAGAGGAATATAGCCGTTACCATGGCATGGGTAGCTTTGGTATAATCTCTTAGAATTATCAAGCTAAGGATGTTAAGGGCTAACAACAGTACAATCATTACTTTTGTCATAATAAAGGTTTAGCTATTTCTAAAAGTTCTTTTTGTTCTTCAAGAAATTTGTCTCTTATTGTATAATCGCTAAAAACTAATACAGCATTAAATTCATTTATGTCAGAATTACTATCTTTAGTTATTTTATTGTTTCTAACTCTTATACAGAAATGCATTCTATTTTTCTTACTCCAATCAGGCTGCCAACCTTCATTATAGTAGTCTCTAAGAACAATAAGCTTTCTAAGGGCTTCAAGGGCTTCAAAAACATCTCTCATCATTAGACATATACTCCCTTTTACATACTCTTTTTTCATCCATTCTTCAGCTTCCTCATACGTTGGCGTAGGTGCTTTTTGCTCAAAGCCTTGAAAAGTATATGGTGATGTAGATAGTGTAGGAACAGCTTCATTGTGAGTGGAAGTTAGTCGTCCTTGTTCTGTATATGAAAGCTTATAGTCCAAACAATCAAATTGAACAATAACTCTTTCACAATCAACACGTTTGTCTATCTCAACTACTTTCCCCTCTGATTTAGGAAAGAAGACTGAATCGTAAACCTTCATTCCTTTTTTAAATACTGTTTTCATGTTTTTTTGTTATTATCTTTTTTACTTTATCCAAAATATCTAAATGACTTTGTTTGCTGTCTAATAAATTACCTTCTAAGTCCCTATACATAAGTAAATTTTCATCATAAACAATAAATCTATGTAGTAGATTATGGTCTTTTATTGACAACTCTATTACATCTAACCAATAATCTTCATTATAGTTCCAATGATGTAAATGAAATCCTTTTTTCCTCTTTAGTCGTTGGGTTTTATTTTTTGCAAGTTGTTTTTCAGGATATTTTTCCTTATATTTTAAACGATATTTCTTTTTTGTTTCAGGGTCTTTTTTTAATAATCTATAATTTAACCTATAGTATTTATCACGCCCTCTTTTTCGTTCTTTATCTCTCCATTCTTCGTCATTAGATAATTTATTATACCTATTAATAACGTTCCTCTTTACACATTCCTTACATTTATTAATATGCCCATCTTTCATTCCCGAGTGGGTATAAAATTCACTTATAGATTTTTCTATCCCACATTCAATACATGTTTTTGTCTTCATAACTAAAAAGGTAAATTATCTCCTTCCTGATTGTCAAATATTGCAGGGTTCGGCTCTCTTCCATGGTTATCAAAGAGCTGCGGTTGTTGTACCTGCTGTGGTGCTCTCTGCGGAGGAGGTGCAGGTGCTGCTTGTGCTACTGGCTGCTGTGGTGTCTGCTGTACGGGTTGCTGATTGGCTACATTAGTAGTTTGTATCACCTCAATCTTCCATCCTTCAATCGTGTTAAAGTACTTAATCTCTCCGTATGGGCTTCTCCATTCACGTCCTCGAATATTGATATATACCTTTACAACTTGACCCACTTGCAAGCTGTCTAAGAGGTCACAACGCTGCTGGGTAAATTGAATGATGATCGTTTGTGGGTATTGCTCCTCCGTTACTATCACCAAATCCCGTTTCTCAAAGCCGTTTTGTCCTATCACCTGAGAGGGGAATATCTGTTTTATTCGTCCTTGTATTTCCATTGTTTTACTATGTTAGCTGTTTCCAAACTATTTTTTCAATTATTTTTACTTCAGCCTTATACACTTCAGTTGGTTGAAAGTCAAAATTATCTTCCACACTTTCTGTTAGTCCTAAATCTGCATCTAAACGAAAGTATCTATCATCTATTTTCAATACTTTATAATTATAGCAAGACCATCTTCTATTTTCATCTCTCCATTTATCAACAACATAATCATCATACTCCCAAAATAGATCATGTAATTCTCTCTCTGTGAACTTTTCTTTGTTCAACAATTTACTTAATAATTCATCCATATTTCTTCAATTTTACTTATAAAAACTTCTACTTTTATGCAGCTCCAAAACCTCACTGCTTTCCTTTCTGTTTGCCTCAATAAACGCCCTCGCTTGCTGTATGCTAAGGTGTGTTTTGATACTTCCGTAAGCGTGGGTATATTCTCCGTTGGCTCGTGCTTCTTCTATTGCTTCTTGTATGTACTCCTCGCAATAGTTATGCTCAATAGCATAGAGGTCATAACCCTTAGCTGTGATACCCTCCAAATGTACTGTATCGGTAGCATGGAATATTTTTTGTCCGTTGGGTAGGAATATCCGCCAACCGAAATTAGGTACATCGTGGTACAGCTTAACAGGTGACACCTTGAACGCCCCGTAATCGTATATCTTACCCACTTGCAATACATCTATATTCTTGATACATGGTAATTCTTCTAAGAGGAAATTGCCGCAAGCAATTCGCAAGGCTGGTCTTTCAGCTTGTAACCGCTGCAAGGTGCGTATTTTTAAGTGATCTCCGTGCTTGTGAGTAAGGAGTACTATTTTTAAAGAACGTTTTACTTCTTGTAAGGATTTGAGAGAAACGCCGCAATCTACCATTATTGCATTGTTGTATATCACGGCATTACCCTCACTACCAGAACTAATTACTTGTGTTTGTATCATTTTCAAATTCTACTACAGCTATTCCATTGACAAATAAGGTTTCACCATAGAGTACTGTTTGCTTTTTTGATTTTGCTTTATACTCTTCTATATTTTTTTTAAATATATCTATAGCCTCGTCTTCTGTTACAGCTTCTATTTCTATTATAAAGACTTTAGAATAGTGCTTTCTAAGTGTAATCTGGTGTTTCATACTGTCTCCCATTTATTTTCTGTTAGGTTATATACCCCTCGTGGGAAATATCTCATTTCAGGGCGTTCATCATATTCAAAAGCCCACTCTAAGCCAAAATACTCAACCATTACATCTCTTGGATTTTCGGCTGTTATCTTAATCACACAATCGCGGTCTAAGGTTTGCCCATTAAGACGATATACATGTGATTGTCCAAGGGTAAAATAACTTGTACTCATACTTACAAGGTTTTAAAATCAACTTGTTTAGGACTTTCTGAAGGAGCAGGAGCAGGTGTAGGAGCTACTGGCTCTTCTTGGGCAACAACCTCAGTAGGTTCGTTTTGTTCTACGATAACAGCATCTTGTACATACCTACCTGTTTGCGGATTATCTATATAACGCCCCTCGCTATCTGCTTGGTCTTTCTCTATAGCATTCTGCATCTCTACTGATAACACCCCGTAGCGATTAAGTAGGAGCTTGAGTACTGTCTTTTTTGCCATAGCGTCAAATTCATTTTTCCACACCCCTTTAAATTCTTTGGTGTTTTTGTCAATTCCACTTTGTGAGTACTTGCTTACATGCTCTTTAACCTGCTCAAGGCTCATATATAGCGATTGCTGAAAGCCGTTTTGTAGCTCAATGTATGCCAAATAACCTATGACTTTGCCTTCTGGATTTTCTCCTAAAAACTCAGTATGTCCTGTGAACTTGTTACGCTTAATCTCGCCTTCTCGTACCTCGCAAGTGTTAATTGTTCTATATTGACCGCTGCGGATCGCCAATTGGATAAAACCTTTATATCCCATTTGAAATTGAGGATGTACTTCTTGTGTTTTCCAATCTTTGTAAGCGATAACATACGCATACCCCAAGTTCTTGTTAAGTGGCAGATTTAGGGCTGTGGCATTCAATGCACACTTCATAAGCTCTGTATTATCACATTGCAACAGCTCTTTGTTGCTGTCAGAAAGGGCTAAGAGGTTTGACACAAATTCTGATTTTCTTGACCCTAATGTCTTTGTTAGGAAATCGGCTGTGTTAGCTTGATTAAGGAAGTTTCCTAATGTTAATTTCTTCTCTGTAGTGGTGATTGTTGTACTCATTTTGAATTGTATTTAATGTTATTCGTTTCTAAGAATTGGCGCAATGCTCTAAGTTGCGCCCTTGTACCTATTACCTCAAGTGTAAAGTGTAGTATTTCTTCTTGAGGTGCTGGAGCAGGGACTTCTTGAGGGGGGGCGGGTGCTTCTTGAATTGCTGGAGCTGGTACTTCTTCAGGTGCTTGCAAAGGAGCCACTTCTTTTGCCCTTGCCTCGGCTGCTAACCTTGCTTGCTCGGCTCGTGCCTTTTGTGCTTCAAGGCGTTGTAGTTCAGCTTCTCGTTGCTGTTTGCGATACTTTGCATTGTTAATAGACCTCATTACATCAAGTGTTTGCTTGTAGTCTGTAAGGATTTCCGCCTTATATTCGTCAGGGTCTGTTAGGCTCTCAATAAATTTAAGGCTCTTAACCACGTTTTCAATATTGGTATTTACAAGGTCTTTCAAGCTCTTGTCACTATCACTCAAACCTATCTTTAAACCAAGCCTTTCAAAAGGGAGGAAGTCAATGTTATTCGCCTGGCATAACTCTGTAAAATAAGCCCTGATACGTGCTTCTTTGTCTGCTTTTAAGCGCCTATCGAACTCGTCAATTTTCATCTTAAGAATGCCATCGGCTTTCTCATACTTTTCTTTGATAAAGGAGTTGTACGCCTTTTCAAAAACCATATAAGGTGCTACTACCTGCTCTTTGATACGTTTGCGCTGCTCTTCAAAGTTATCCAACTCTTTCTTAAGCATTACCTTGGTGTCCTTAACGGCCTTCTTAGTGTCCTCTGTTACGAGTTGCTTATCCAAGTCAAGCGCTGCGATACGCTTGTCAATTTCTTGCCCCACACTTTCTAATCGCTCATAGACGATCACGGGGAGTTGTTGTACGGTGATTATGTTCTCATTCATTTTTAATAAATTTTATTTGTTACTTATTCTTCGTATTGGCTTAGTCTCTCACGAAATTCAGCCGCTATATTCTGCCTTGCTACGTCAATGTAGTTGATGTAGTCATTAATCGGCACTTCACGGGTTACTTGGCTATCAATAGGGAGGGCTAAAAAACCTATCACTCTATCACTATCAGCCCCAAAGCCCCATATATGATGCTCGTCTATTCTGTCTATCTGTACGAGCCAATCGCCTATCTCATAGCATTTGCCCTTTTCTACTGATGTTTTCATTGTTCTTGTTTTTTATCGTTTTTAATTAGCTGGAGGACTTCACCATCATACAGCCCATAGCAATCATTGCTAAACCTTACCTTGACTATCTCAAGGCCTTCCTTATTGACTATCTCTACAATTACCCCTTCTTTGCCTTTTTGGTTTGCGGGGTCTTTTGGAATAAAGGGGCTTACCCTTACTTTATCACCTACTTTCATATTACCATGTTTTAGAAGTTGCATAATCGGGGTATATATCAGTATCTTTAAACTGAAATTCTTCATTGGCTCGGTTGGTGAGTACCGTTGTTAATACGCTTTCTTGCATCTCAGTAGCCTTAATCTCTTGGAAGTTGATGTATATATGCTGTATCTCTACACTGTGGGAACTTGCATTATTGCTACCCTCGCAATGAGTGGTTACATCATAATAGATAGCACAGTACCAATCATCAGGGTAATCGTCTTCTGTGATAAACTCACAGCTGAAAGACCTATTATCATCTTCGTGTAAGTCCAATAAATCACTGTAATAATAGTGTTGCTTGCGTTCTTCACTGAGCACGCGCTCAAATTCGGTATTAGTCATTGTTCTCATCGTAGTACGTATCTAAGTTGTGATTCTCTAAGGAGTTCTTGTAAGGAGTGTAGTGCCAAGCAGTCGCTATATGCTTCTTTCTGCTTGCTTGTTAGCTCATTGTAACGGCGCTTTTCATAGCACAAATAGCCGTCAATCACTTGTAGTTGCTGGTCTTGCACTTTTTTTGTCTTTTGCTTGCAAGAGAAAATTTTTTGAAGTATCTTTGCCATTGAAAAAAAATTTTATTTGTTATCATTATGCCTCGCATGCCAGCGGGGCTTTTTCTATTAATACTATATAGTACTCACCTTTATCTGTACGTATCTGTATTTTGCCATTTACTAATAGCTGCTGTACAGTGTCTATATAAGTACGAGGGTACATATACTTCTTTCCAATCATAAAGAATTTAACCAATGCTAAATCTCTAAGCTGCTGCATTATATCGTATCTCTTAGGTAAGCCCAAGGCTACACAAAATTGATCGCCTGTAACGTTTAATGGTTCTATTACTCGTGTCATAGCTTATTTGTTAAATCTTTTTCGTCAATTCCAAATTCTTTATAAACAGGTACAAGCGTTATGTTTAGCAGTTTGTTACTACACCTCTTCGCTAATCCTAATATAGCCACTTGTTTTATGTCCAAAGCCATCGCTAACCTTAAACTAAGTTGATTAGACTTTCTTATAGCATCAGATACATTCTTTGATAAATCGCCAGTGATATTATTTCTGTAATCTTTGGGCTTTTTTTTCACTTTATCTTCTTTTCTCATTGTTATTTACTTTTTTATTATTACTTTTGTAGTGTCAAAAAGAGGTGTATTTTTTATTTCATTTTGACAGTGCAAAGATACGACTATTTGTCGTATAAACAAATTTTTATACGAGAAAATG
Source organism: Capnocytophaga sp. CM59 (assembly GCF_000293175.1). Taxonomy (NCBI): domain Bacteria; kingdom Pseudomonadati; phylum Bacteroidota; class Flavobacteriia; order Flavobacteriales; family Flavobacteriaceae; genus Capnocytophaga; species Capnocytophaga sp. CM59. The sequence continues at coordinate 12,978 of NZ_ALNN01000013.1, read as the reverse complement.
TCGTATTAAAAGTGTTAAAGTTTATAAGTATTTGATTTTTAAAAAGATACAATAATGAATTTAGAAGAATTTATCAAAGAGAGTATAAGTAATATTATTAGAGGTGTAGAATGTAGTCAAAAAGAATTAGAAAATACCAATGCTGTAATTAATCCATCAACAATCAATGAAAAGGGGTTTATTGATTATAGTGGAAAAAGGAAGGTTATTGATGTTCGGTTTGACGTAGCTGTTACGGTTAAAGATATAGAAGAAGGCAAGAAAGGTTTTAGAATAGCAGTTGCAGATATTATTTCCTTAGGGGCTAATAGCCAAGAAAAAACGGCTAATCAAGTAATTAGCCGCATAGCATTTGAAATACCTTTATTACTTCCTATAAAAGACAAACTAACAGAGGAAGCAAATGAAGCAAGTAATAGAGATTTAAATATTTATGCAAGTATGGTTTAGAAAGTAGTGTTTGAAACCTCTTCAAAATCAGATTTTAAATTAAGGTTATTTTCCATTACCAGATTATTAGTATTGTGTAATAGTTTTTGTTTAAAATCAAAGGAAAGATTATTATTAACGATTTGTTCAACTACCTGCCAGCTCACTTTGTCTCTGCTTGTCAAAAAAAGGGCTGTTTCAAGCTCCTTAATATAGGAATGTAATTCTTTTTCTGTCATAACAAACGAATTTTTAATTAAAGCACAAAGGTATGAAAAATAATTCTTATACGACAAAAAGTAGTATAAAAAAAATTGATGTTAATAGGCTAAACGAAGCTCTTGGCTACATTCAATATAAGAAAGGGTATAAAACCCAAACAGCTATTGCTGGTAAAATAGATTTCTCAAGAAACAACCTGTCTTCTGCTACAAAAGGAGATGAAAAATATTTAACAGAGGGATTGGCTGATAAAATAGTTGCTGTCTTTCCTGAAATCAATAAAGACTGGCTCCTAACAGGTAATGGCTCCATGCTTGTACCACAGATAGAAGAAGTTGTGCCAGAGGAGGAAGAGGAAGAAGACGATTTAGTATTATTCCTAAGAGACGAGCGCAAAGGGTATGATATTACCCTGACTGATATTTATGAAAAAACACGTATCCCTGTAAAAACGCTCAAAGAGGTACAACAAGGTATATCCGAGCTATCCACAAAGCAAAGGAATGCTTTATCTAAGTACATAGAGGAAGCAAGGGAATACTTTCAAGAAGATGCAATAGGAAATCCTATTGGGAAGCCTACTGGTTACTACTACCCTGAAGTATATGCAAAAGCTGGGTTTGATATTGCTAATTTTAACGATGAAATGCAGCGTATCCCTGTGTATATACCTAATTTTGGAGATGATGTTACCTTTATAAATGTGTATGGGGATAGTATGTATCCAAAATACAAAGCAGGAGATGTAATAGGAATTAAAGCTGTTGATTTCGTATATTTAGTATTCGGACATCCTTACGTGGTAGTGTTTGATAATGGAGATGTTAATATAAAGTATGTGCGCAAAGGTTCAGATGACCTTCATGTGAGTTTAGAAAGTGAGAATCCGAAATACGATCCTCGTGAGTATCCACTTAGAATTATTCGTGCTTTTTATGCCGTAAAAGGAAGTGTAAAGAAAGAGCGAATGTAAAAATGAACCAATAGTGAACCAAAACAAGGATAAATACAATATAACTAACTGAAAATAAATAACATACAAACAAATAATGACACACAAAACGTGTACCACACCATGAAAGAAAGTGAGGAGTAAAATACAAAAAGAGCTGTCCAAAAGACAGCTCTTTTTGTATTATAGCCAAATTTAGATTGCAAATAAATAGAATAAGTAACTCATTCTTATTTGCTTTTTCAAGGGCTAATTGCCATTAGCCCCTACACCTGCTCACGCTAATTTTTCGCAAACCATTTATGTTTGACTATAAGTTATACCGATGGAGGGTGCTTGCTGACCTTGTGGAAGGATTTTGTTACAACGAACTCCTATTATTTTAGGTACAAACCGATGATCATAAGGGCAAGGGTAACAAAGAGACTTACAAGCCATTTGATAAGGTCAAATTTGACTTGATATATTTCTTTTCTGAGATCTTCTTTCATCAGAAACATGTCTTTTCGTATGAGGTATAAATCGTCCTTAACCTCGGATTTATAGCGTGCTATATCTTCTTTATTGACAAATGTAGCTGCCTTAGTATCTACTTCTCTTTTTACATTTTCAGTTACAGAAGTAGCTATATAAGAAGTAAGTGCTTCAGCGGTTTCTTGGTTGAGCTTCTTACTTAATAGCTGGTATAATTGTGTTACAGTGATAGTCATTCTGTTTGTTTTATTGCTTGCGCAAAAATACGAAAAATATTTTAAAAACTCTCGCTTTTGAGGGGCTTTTTTATAGTCTATCATATTTAGAATACGGAATAGATAAGGTAAGAGACGCTTTCTTATTTGCTTTTTTAAGGGCTAATTGCCATTAGCCCCTACACCTGCTCACGCTAATTTTTCGCAAACTATTTCTGTTTGACCATAGAATACGGAATAGATAAGGCAAGGGACGCTTTCTTATTTGCTTTTTTAAGGGCTAATTACCATTAGCCCCTACAGCTGCTCACGCTAATTTTTCGCAAACCATTTCTGTTTGACTATAAAAACCTCCTCATCTCTAAAAGGATTTTTTTAAGGCCAAGGATAATTATCTATACTAACACAGCTTTTCGTCAAAAAACAAAAAAATAAACTTTACTTATTAAGAAATTACCACTATTTTTTGGTATGTTCTAAAAAATGATGTAAATTTGCGGTGTCTTATCTCAATAAGCCGAAAAGTCCTATTTTTTGAAACGAATAACTACCCAAGAAATCAATCGCTTAGCGCTTCCTGCTATCGTCTCAGGGGTGATAGAACCTGTTATCTCCCTTACTGATACGGTAATGGCAGGGCATATCGCCCTTAATACCAAGGAGGTACTGGGAGCGGTAGGGGTCGTTACGTCCTTTCTTTCGGCGCTATTATGGATTTTCATTCAGTCCAGTAGGGCGATCACCACTCAGGTGGCTTATGCCTACGGACAAGGGCGGTTGTCACAGGTCAAAGGTTTGGTGGCTCAAATCCTTCTTTTAAGCCTGGGTATCTCGTTATTTTCTTCTATTTTTTCCTTTGCCTGTAGTGAATTTATTTTAGAACGTTTTTATGATGCAGAGGGGACATTTTTAGACTATTGTTTGGATTATTTTCACATTCGCGTATGGGGATTCCCTTTTACGCTGCTCACCCTCACCATACATAGTATCTTTAGAGGCTTTCAGAACACCTCTTGGAGTATGTACATCAGTATCTTGGGAGGTGTTATTAACCTGGTATTCAACTATATATTTGTATATATTTTCCACTGGGACATCAAGGGGCTGGCCTGGGCGAGTCTTTTGGCACAAGGAACTATGTTTGTCGTCTCGGTGGTTGTTATGTATAGGAGGACACCCTTCAAATTCTTATGGGTCAATGGATTACACCCCAAGTTCATGGAGAGCATTCGTATGAGTGCCGACTTGCTCATACGTTCGTCACTGCTACAGGCTGTACTCTATTTTTCTTTCTCAAGGGCAACCCTCCTGGGGGCTAATGGAGACCATACCATTGTAGCTACTCATACACTACTGAATCAGGTATGGAGCTTTTCTACCTTTCTTTTTGATGGTTATTGCAATGCAGGGGGGCTACTCTCGGGCAGGCTCTATAGTACGCGCCAATACCAGACTATTAGGAAATTGGTAAGGCAACTCTTTTATGTCGTTTTGGGAATAGGCTGTGGTATAGCTCTTACATATCTGCTTTTGTATTATTGGATAGGTTCTTTGATGACTAAAAATGAGGATATCGCTTTGCTTTTCTACAAAAATTTTTGGATTGTGGTACTGATGCAGCCTATTACGGCTGTTACTTTTCTATTTTCGGGTATCTATAAGGGTATGGGCTTTACTCGAGTACTTCGCAATGCCTTTATTATTGCCACTATCTTAGGATTTTTCCCTACCTTCTATCTAACCCAAAATATACTGGAATGGGGCTTATCGGGGATATGGGTAGCCTTTTATATTTGGATGGTATTCAGGGGCGGTATCCTCTTTATTCACTACTTAAGTTTCTTCTATAATAGGTCTATGTGGCCAAGTATTTGATAATATTTTTTTTTAGAATAAAAAAATATTTGTATCTTTGTAGGGATTTTTGCAAAATATCTAATTACCTGATTTTGAAGAGAATACCTATAAAAGAAATTAATCGACTGGCCTTTCCTGCCCTTGTCTCTGGCATTATAGAACCTATCATCTCCCTTACTGATACTATAATGGCCGGACATATAAAAGAGAACACAAAGGATATACTAGGAGCGGTAGGTATAGTTTCCTCCTTTATCACGGCCTTGGTATGGATTTTCATTCAAGGGAGCAAAGCCATTTCGGCACAGATTTCTTATGCTTATGGGCAAAATCGACTTCAACAGATGCGAGGATTGGTAGCTCAAGTGCTCTCTTTGTCCTTAGTGATCTCGGTTGGTTGTGCGCTGATTACGTATCTCTTTACCGATTTTGTATTGAAGGATTTGTACAAAGCAGAAAAAGGGCTTTTGGAGAATGGTCTTATCTATTTTCGTATTCGTGTATGGGGGCTACCCTTGATCTTTTTGACTTTGGCCATACACAACATCTTTAGAGGCTTGCAAAACACCTCCTGGGCTATGTATACGGGAATTTTGAGTGGGGTTACGAACTTGGTTTTAGATTATCTGTTTGTTTTTGTCTTTGACTGGAATATTCGCGGATTGGCCTGGGCGAGTCTTTTGGCACAAGCCATCATGTTGGCCACTTCGGTATATCTGTTATATACAAAAACACCTTTTCGCTTTCAGCGCACCAGGAGATGGCACCCCGATTTCATGAAAAACACCCGTATGAGTTTAGACCTATTCTTGCGTTCGCTGATGATGCAAGCCACTCTGTATTTCTCTTACTATGTTGCGACAAGGCTAGGAGGAGGTAAGGAAAGTACCATTGTGGCTACTCATACAGTCCTGAACCAAGTGTGGCTGTTTTCCGTATTTCTTTTTGATGGTTTTTGTTCGGCAGGAGGGGTGCTTTCAGGCAGACTCTATAGCAGTGAGCAGTTTGCCTCTATTCGGTATATGATACGGGATTTGTTCTTTATCGTAACGGGGATAGGGTTGGGAATTGCTTTGGTATATTTCACCCTCTACATTCAAATCGGGGAATGGCTCACCAAGGATGCCGATATCCGTAGGCTCTTCTACCAGACATTTTGGATTGTGGTACTGATGCAGCCAATCAATGCGGTAACTTTTCTTTTTGATGGGTTCTATAAGGGGTTGGGTTTTACTAAAACCCTGCGTAATGCCTTCTTGATAGCCACTTTTTTAGGCTTTTTTCCCATCTATTACTTTGTAGAATACGCCTATCACTGGGGGCTTATGGGGATCTGGATTGCACTACTGATATGGATGGTCTTCCGTGGAGGTATCCTTATTATCCACTATAAGACCTTTTTTGTTACTTATAAAGGCTCGTTCTTTAGGATCAGATAAAAATTAAAACACATGAAAAATATAGCTATACTTATGGGGGGCTATTCCTCAGAAGCGGATGTCTCCCTCAAGAGTGCTGCCACTGTGGTGGAGTGCTTGGACAAGAACAAATATCGTCCCTACCCTATCCTTATTGCTAAGGATCGCTGGGTCTATACCGATGCACAGGGGCAGGAGTTTGCTATAGACAAGAATGATTTTTCCCTTACTCTCGCTGGTGAGAAGATCACCTTTGCCTGTGCTTTCAACGCCATTCATGGTACCCCTGGGGAGGACGGCCACTTGCAGGCTTATTTCTCCTTTGTCGGAGTTCCTATCACTGGTTGTAGTATGTATGCTTCCGCACTGACCTTCAACAAGCGCGATATGCTCTCAGTGCTAAAACCCTATGGAATTGCTCGTGCCAAGGCCTATTACCTGAATCGTGGCGATCACTTCTCCACTCGTGAAATTATCAAGTCTGTAGGCTTGCCCTGTTTTGTCAAGGCCAATCGCTCAGGCAGTAGCATAGGTGTTTTCAAGGCATATAACGAAAAAGATATAGATGAGGCTATAGAAAAGGCCTTTGAGGTGGATAATGAAGTCATCATTGAGGAATTTCTCAAGGGAATGGAAGTCTCTGTAGGGGTGATTACCTATCGTGGTAAAAAGCGGGTGCTCCCTATCACTGAGATTGTCTCCGAGAATGATTTCTTTGACCACGAGGCCAAGTACGAGGGCAAATCGCAAGAGATTACCCCCGCGCGCTTGAGCGAAGAGGAACGCAAGAGAGTAGAGGAAGTCGCCCTAAGGGTGTATAACCTCTTGCAAATGAAAGGCTTTAGCCGTAGCGAATATATCTTAGTCAAGGGAGAACCACATCTGCTGGAGATGAACACTACCCCTGGGCTTACCAAAGCCAGTATTCTCCCCCAACAAGCCAAAGCGGCAGGTATCACCCTAGCTAACCTCTTTGATAATGCGATTGAAGAAGCGATTAATAATGACTAGTGACTAGTGACTAATGACTAGTGACTAGTGACTAGTGACTAATGACTAGTGACTAGTGACTAATGACTAGTGACTAGTGACTAATGACTAATGACTGCTGATAATGAGTAAGAAGAGAAAGGCCAATAGAGCTAAGAAGATAGGGTTGCCCCCTGGGAGCTTGGTGTATTTCGGAGAGAAGGAAAAACTCTTGGATATAGATGTGATTTCCTACTCCGATACGGCTGTCTATGAACAAAAAGTAGGTAGTGCCCAAGAGGCGCTATCCCTTATCAAGGACAACCAAATCACTTGGATTAATATCAATGGACTGAATAACATAGAGGAGATACGCAAAATAGGGAACTATACCCAGCTGAACAACCTACTCCTGGAGGACGTACTCGATACCCAACACCGCCCCAAAGTGGAGCTGCTGGACGAACATCTGCTGGTGATTATCAAGATGCTCTACTACCAAAATGGTGAACTCATCGCTGAGCACTTAGCACTGCTGCTGGGGGAAAACTACCTCTTTTCCTTCCAAGAATCGGAAGGAGGCGATGTCTTTGATCCTATCCGCAAACTTCTACAAGCTCCAGAGAGCCTACTGAGGAAATCCTCCGCGGACTATTTGCTTTTTGCGCTTTTAGATAGTATTGTGGATAACTACTTGGCTATAGTGGATCGGATGAGTGATGCGATAGAGAGTATAGAGGATGAGATCATCGCTCACCCACGAGAGGATATGATTTCGGAAATACAAATGCTGAAAAAGAAAGCTACCTTTCTACAGAAATCCATCACTCCAGCTCGTGAGGTTATCAGCCGTATAGAGCGAAACAACCACTCCCTCATTCAGGGAAATTGTAAGCCCTATTTCAGGGATTTGCACGACCATATCGTACAAATAGCCGAAACGCTCGCCTCCTATAGGGATATCCTCTGGGGGCTTACAGATACCTATATGGGGGCGATGAGTAACCGAATGAATAACATCATGCGGCTTTTGACACTCATCTCTACCATATTTATCCCGCTGACCTTTATCGTAGGAGTGTATGGCATGAATTTTGAGCACATGCCAGAGCTGCACTACAAGTGGGCTTACCCTGCTTGCTGGGGGGTGATGCTACTGATTACCATAGGAATGATTATCTATTTCAGAAGGAAAAAGTGGCTGTAGATAGTGACTAATGACTAATGACTAGTGACTAGTGACCAATGACTAGTGACTAGTGACTAATGACTAGTGACTCATTCAAAACTTAAAACTTAAAACTTAAAACTCCATGAGTCGTACTTTTTACATTAAAAATCCTGAGGCGCCTAAGGTGATGAGTACTCAGGAGCTATTAGACCTCGTAGGAGGTAATTTCAGACAATTTGCGGTTAGAGATAATGACGAAGACCTTGATGAGATTATGCAAATGCCCTTAAACGAATTTGGCTATATGCTATTGGGACAGGATGGCATCAGCGGGCGAGGCTTTGAGTGTAGCTATTCAGCGGATGAGCATACTTACGATGTGCGTGTCTTTACCCCTAGTACCTCCGCCGACTGGCATGGGGCACTCTCCTTTATAGAGAAATTGGCCACTACCTTTGGCGTTTCGGTAACTGATGAGGAAGGAGAGACCTATGAGGGCAACAACATCACCTATGATTTTCGCCATGACATAGCCTTTGGTATCGCATCTATGGAGAAAGGCGATGAGGGTTACTTTATCTTTGGCACTATGCGTCCCATCTGCTTTTCAGATGAAGATATAGACCGAATCCTCGCGGCGGAGGATAAGGTAAAGGCTTTTGATGACTTTATCGCCGCACAGCGCCAGCATGAAGATCTCTATATAGCTCACCCCATTTTTGTCAAGAATGACCAAGATGAGATTATCGGCATTTATGCGCTGACAAAAACCGTCCATAGCGTACTTCCTTATAAGTATCCTCCGTTTATAGATATTACCAAGTATAACCTCTCCCAAGAAGACGTCAAGGAGTGGCGTGTGCATTTTGCTGATTATGATGCGCGTCTTTCTGACGAGGAGCAGTTTCCTACCATAGGCGAGATGGACTATCAGACTTTCTTAGAGCGCCTTCCTGAGGAGAAAATCCAAAAATTGGACGGACACTATATGTGTCTCTGCTTAGAAACTAAAGCCGAAATAGAAGCCTTATTGGGAAAGAAAACAAGCCTGTGGGGTAAAATAAAGAAGCTGTTTTAAAGAAAAACCTACAAATATTTTATTCTCTTCCAATAGAAGGTAAATGTGTAAAAAATACTTACAAATCATTGACTTTTCATCTTTATTTTTGTATTTTTGCGGTTCTATATATACTAACTTGATAAAAACATTTTCAAATGAAAGATAATAATCATAAGAAAAACACGGATGCCCTTGACTATCACGAGTTCCCACAACCAGGGAAGATAGCCGTGGTACCGACCAAGAAACACGCCTCCCAGTATGACCTCTCTTTGGCCTACTCTCCTGGAGTGGCAGAGCCTTGCTTGGCGATTGAAGAAAACAAAAACGATGCTTACCGATATACCAACAAAGGAAACCTCGTGGCAGTAATCTCCAATGGTACCGCCGTGCTTGGCTTGGGTAACATAGGTGCTGATGCAGCCAAACCTGTTATGGAGGGTAAAGGCTTGCTCTTTAAGATCTTTGCCGATATTGATGTATTTGACATAGAGGTCAATACCACTGATGTAGATGCCTTTGTCAACACGGTTAAGGCCATTGCGCCTACTTTCGGAGGAATCAACTTGGAAGACATCAAGTCACCAGAGGCTTTCGAGATTGAGCGTCGATTGAAGGAAGAATTGGACATTCCTGTGATGCACGATGACCAACACGGTACCGCCATTATCTCAGCCGCAGCACTTAAGAACGCTTTGGAGATCGTCGGCAAGGATATTCGTCAGATAAAGATGGTTGTCAATGGTGCAGGAGCTGCCGCTATTTCTTGTACTCGCCTGTATATTGCCTTGGGAGCTGACCCTAAAAATATCGTGATGTGCGATAGCAAGGGAGTCATTCGCAAGGACAATCCTAACTTGGACTACCTCAAGGCCGAGTTTGCCACTGACCGCGACCTACACACTCTTGAAGAAGCCATGAAAGATGCTGATGTCTTTATCGGTCTTTCCAAAGGGAATGTAGTAAGCCCAGAGATGCTCCTTAGCATGGCCAAAGACCCTATCGTGTTCGCCATGGCCAACCCTACCCCTGAGATTGCTTATGACTTGGCTACTCAAACCCGTTCGGACATCATCATGGCCACAGGCCGCTCCGATACCCCTAACCAAGTGAATAACGTACTTGGGTTCCCCTTTATCTTCCGTGGTGCCTTGGATGTACGCGCTACCAAGATCAATGAAGAAATGAAATTGGCCGCGGTACACGCCTTGGCCGAGTTGGCCAAGAAAACCGTACCAGACCAAGTGAATCTGGTATACGGAGGTGCCAATCTTAGTTTTGGCAAGGAATACATTATTCCTAAGCCTTTTGACCCACGCCTTATCTACGAAGTGCCGCCCGCTATTGCCAAAGCCGCTATAGAGACAGGTGTCGCACAGAAACCCATCACCGACTGGGACGCTTACCGTGAACAGCTGATGGATAGGCTTGGCGGTAGCAACCGAGAAATCCGTGTGCTTCAGGAACGTGCCCGCCAAAATCCTAAGCGAGTGGTATTCCCCGAAGCTGACCTTACGGATGTACTTAAGGCCGCCCAAAGGGTATACCAAGAAGGTATCGCTATTCCCGTACTGCTCGGCCCTAAGGATATTATCCAAAGCAAAATGGAAGAGCTCGGCTTTGAGGCCAACTTGCAGATCATAGATCCTAAAAGCCCAGAAGAGAGAGAACGTCGTCACCGCTTTGCCGACATCTACTGGAAGAAGCGTGAGCGCAAGGGCATCACTCAGATCAATGCCCGCCGCCTGATGCGTGAGCGCAACTACTTCGGTGCTATGCTGGTGAATACCGGTGAGGCCGATGCGATGATTACTGGTTACTCTCGCTCCTACCCACAGACCATTCGTCCTATCTTGGACTTGGTAGAGAAAGAAGAAGGCTTCCAGCGTATTGCAGCCACTAGTATCCTTATCACCAAGCGTGGCCCCTTGTTCCTTTCCGATACTACGATGAACCCTAATCCGTCTTCAGAAGACTTAACCGCTATCACTTTGGCGGTAGCCGAGAAAGCGAAGATGTTCGGTTTAGACCCTGCTATTGCCCTACTTTCTTACTCCAACTTTGGTTCTGCTCCTTCGGAAAGTACCAAAAAGCTCAGCAAGACAGTCTCCTACCTACACAAGAACTATCCAGAGCTTATTGTAGATGGAGAGGTACAGGTAGATGTTGCCCTTAACCCAGAGAAAATGGCAGCCATGTTCCCCTTCTCCAAGCTCAATGGCAAGGCCGCCAATGTGCTTATATTCCCTAACTTGGAATCGGCTAATATCACCTATAAGATCATGAAAGAGTCTGAAGGAATCAGCTCTATAGGACCTATCATCTTAGGACTCTCCAAGCCTATACACATCACTCTGATGAACGCTAGCGTAGATGAAATGGTAAATCTTACTACCTTCGCTGTAGTAGATGCCCAAGAGAGAGAAAGAAGGAAATAACGACAGCGTAATAATAAAAAAAGCAGCCCAAGGGCTGCTTTTTTTATTATATAGTCACATTACTCCACTACTTTGACAGGAGTACCATTATCTACATTGATCTGTCCGCTGGTAATCACCTGGTCGCCTGCGGCAAGGCCAGAGAGGATCTCTACTTTGTCTCCAAAGTTACGACCACTCTTTACGGTAACCAATTCTGCCATAGGCACCTGCTCACCTTTGTCGTTTTTGCCCTCTACAATCTTAAAGATTTTGTTTTGGCTTACACTTCCTACAAAGGCACTATGAGGCACTACCAAGGCAGTAGTTGACTGGCTTTGTCCAGCAAACTGAGCAGTGGCATACATACCAGCGCGGAGCTTTTTGTCCTTATTGGAAACCAATATCTCCACTGGGAACTTAAGAGCACCATCGGACTTAGGGGCTATAAATACGATTTTACCCTCTATCGTATCTGCTTCGGTGCTGGGTTTTACCTGCACCTTGTCCCCTACATGTAGGCGGCTTACTTGGGCTTCATCTACAGTGATTTTGAGCTTGAGGTTGTCTATATTCACCACATTGAAGAGGGCTTGTCCTGCCCCTACCATGGCGCCTTCTTCCACTAGCTTGCTGCTTATAATTCCGCTGATCTTGCTCTTTACAGCAGTGTCTCCAGAGACAATAGCTGCGGAGTTATAGTTGGCTTGGGCATTGCTAAGCTGTAGGCGTACTTGTTCCAATTGCTGGGCGGTAACCCCCCCTGTCTGGTAAGCACTCTCAAAGCGCTTGAGGTCTGCCTTAGCGTTCTCCAATACAGCCTTAGCGTTCTCCAACTGTACATTGGTACGGTCGGCTTTGGTGCGGGCAAGTACCTGTCCTTCATGGACAAAGTCACCTTCCTTTACATAAATCTGTACGATTTGCCCCCCCATTTCAGAGGAAACATTTAGGTCTTGTGCTGCTACGAAAGTTCCATTGGCAGAGAAGAGGTCGGATACATTCTCTTGAGCTACCTTAGCGGCACGTACAGCTACTTGTGCCTCCTGCTGAGCCACGATGGCCACTTCCTCGGCATTCTTCTGTTTGTTAGCATGTAAGCGATATGCTAAACCTCCCCCTAAAGCGAGTATCACAACAGCGATAAGTATTTTTTTCATTGTTTCTTAATTTTATATGTTATGAAGCTATCTTTCTTGATAAGGTCTTTTATATTCTTATTCAGGGCGCAAAGGTAAAACAAAAAACTTAATAAACAAAAAAAGTTTCCAACTTTTTTTGGTGATGCGTAAGAAATAATTTGTATCTTTGTTTTAGCTAACTGACATACAATGAAGACACTTTATCTTATCACCATTATAATAGTTATGGCATTGGGAGTGGTACACTCCGCATTGAGTTTTAAGAAGTTTGAGCATTTCACTGCTGAAGCTTTCTGGTTTTTTAGTGCAGGATTGGCGCTTATCTTTGCAGGAATAGCCAACTTGATGCACTACCAATTGCAACTGCCTCTTAGTTTCCGCTATTGCGCTGTTATAAATATACTTTTAGCTGCTTTTACGGTGCTACTAGCCGTAAAAACACACTTACCGACAGCACTATTAGTCGCTATTTTTTCGGTAATAATGACCTTTTTAATGTTTTTATAGTCAATCATATTTAGAATATGAATAAATACGAATAAATAAGGCAAGGAGTTCATTCCTAATTCACTCTCTTTCAAGGGCTAATTGCCATTAGCCCCTACAACTGCTCATGCTAATTTTTCGCAAACCATTTCTGTTTGACTATAAT